>NZ_JBFAKH010000048.1:412-59392 GCF_040655635.1 Streptomyces sp. NPDC050388 | reverse complement strand
ACCTCCACCCTGCTCGCCCGCACCTACCACCTGATCCGGTTCGAGAAGCTGAACATCAAGAACATGACCGCCTCCGCTAGGGGCACGGTCGAACAGCCCGGTACCCGGGTGCGGCAGAAGGCCGGGCTGAACCGGAGCATCCTCGCCCAGGGCTGGGGCCTGCTGCGCCGCCGTACCGGGGAGAAGGCCCCGGGCCGGGTCGAGGACGTGCCCGCCCCCTACACCTCGCTGCGGTGCAGTGCCTGCGGCTGGATCGAGAAGGACTCGCGCAAGAGCCAAGCCGAGTTCGTCTGCGTCTCCTGCGGGTTCACCTGCAACGCCGACGAGAACGCGGCAGTCAACGTCGCGGCAGGACAGGGCGGGCTCCCCCGCCCCCGGCGGGCAGCCGGTGCCGGAGGGGTGACAGCGGCCACCGGCCGCTCGAGCGCCCGTGAACCTCGACCCACCCGGGTCGGAATCCCCCTCCTTTAGGAGGGGGAGGATGTCAGAACCCGGAGGTTGTCCACAGGCCGCCCCGGATGTCAGTGCCGGCCCGCATGATGAACGCATGACCGAGCACGAGCAGTTGCTGACACAAGTGGCGGCCAAGGCCCGCGAGACCCGCCCGTGGGGCCGGCCCACCCTCCCCGAGCCCGTGGACGCGGCCATACTGGCCCGAGCTGAAGCCGCCCTCGGATTCGAGCTGCCTCCACTGCTCGCCGAACTCTACCTGCGGACGGCGGACGGCGGATTCGGCCCCGAGTACGGCCTGCTGCCCCTGATCGAGGGCCCGCCGTCCGACGAACCCGCCGCCGTGGCCCAGTACCTGGCCAACCGCGAGAGCGGCCGCGAGGATCCCGACCGGCCCTGGCCCGAGGGCGTGCTGCCGATATCCCACTGGGGCTGCGGGATGTACGCGTGTGTGGACTGTCGTTCCCCCCAGGCCGCCGTCCTCCTTTTCGAGCCCAACGCGGACGACCCCGACCACGCCTGGTTCGTCGATGCCCCGAGCCTCGCGGACTGGCTGCGCTCCTGGATCGACGGCACGGGCTGGTACGAGGAGGAGAACGAGGGGACGGACCTCGTCCCGTGGGCCGACTACTCCCACCGTGTGACGGCGGCGCACACGTCCTGAGCGACTCCGGCCGACCGCGGGGCGGTGGTCGCACTGCCCTACTCGCCGTACTTGCTGTACCCGTCCTGCTCGTGGTGCCCTACCGCCCGGCGGCACCCCATCCACGCCACCGCCGCACCCCGTAGGCCGCCGCACCCACCGCCAGCACCCCCGCGCCGACGGCGACGGAGACCCCGGGCAGTGAGAACGCCAGGACCAGGCACCCGGCCAGTCCGAGAGCAGGCAGCACTCGGGCCGCCGGCTCCGGACGAAGCGTCCAGGCCGACGCGTTGGCCACCGCGTAGTACGCCAGCACCCCGAAGGAGGAGAACCCGATCGCACCCCGCACATCCACCGTCGCGGCCAGGACGGCGACCACCATTCCCACGGCCAGCTCCGCCCGGTGCGGCACCTGGAACCGGGGATGGACGGCGGCCAGGGCGCCCGGCAGATGCCGGTCCCGGGCCATGGCCAGTGTGGTCCGCGAGACGCCCAGGATCAGGGCGAGCAGCGACCCCAGCGCGGCCGCGGCCGCCCCCACCCGCACCACCGGCGCCAGTTCCGCGGCCCCGGCCGCCCGCACCGCGTCGGCCAGCGGCGCACCGGCGTCACCCAGTCCCTCTGCCCCCAGCACCGAAAGGACGGCGATCGCGACAGCCGCGTACACGACCAGTGCGATACCCAGCGCCAGCGGGATCGCGCGCGGGATGGTGCGCGCCGGGTCCCGCACCTCCTCACCGAGGGTCGCGATCCGGGCGTACCCGGCGAAGGCGAAGAACAGCAGGCCGGCCGCCTGGAGCACCCCGCCCACGCCGCCCGACGTCCCGACAGTCAGGCGCCCGGCATCGGCCTGCCCCGAAGTCAGGGACACGACGACCACGAAAGCGAGGACAGCCAGGACCACGGTCACGATCACCCGGGTCAGCCACGCCGACTTCTGCACACCGCCGTAGTTCACCGCGGTCAGCGTCACGACGGCGGCGACCGCCACGGCATGAGCCTGGCCCGGCCAGACGTACGCGCCGACGGTGAGCGCCATCGCCGCGCAGGAGGCGGTCTTCCCGACCACGAACGCCCAGCCCGCGAGATAGCCCCAGAATTCCCCCAGCCGTTCCCGTCCGTAGACGTAGGTGCCGCCGGAGGCCGGATACAGGGCGGCGAGGCGGGCCGACGACGTGGCGTTGCAGTAGGCGACCACGGCGGCGAGCGCGAGCCCGAGGAGCAACCCGGATCCGGCTGCCTGCGCGGCGGGCGCCAGGGCGGCGAAGATCCCGGCTCCCACCATGGAGCCGAGACCGATGACGACGGCGTCGCCCACGCCGAGCGTGCGGCGCAGTTCGGAACCGGAGTGGGTGGTCATGGAACCGCACCCTACTGATCACGGCAACCGTCACATGTATGCGCGTCGTCCTACGTACCAAGACAGTACGAACACCTGGACCGGCAGCACCGGTCGGGCAGGTGAGAGCACGGCGCGAAAGGGCAGGGTTCACGGTATGACGATCATCAGTTGGATCATTCTGGGACTGTTGGCCGGAGCGATCGCGAAATTCCTGCTGCCGGGCCGCGATCCGGGCGGCTTCATCGGCACGACCCTGATCGGCGTCGCCGGTGCGTTCATCGGTGGCTGGATATCGGCCCGTTGGCTCGACCACCCGATCACCAAGGACTTCTACGACGGCGCCACCTGGGCCGCCGCGATCGGCGGCTCACTGGTCCTCCTGATCGCGTACCGCCTCCTGTTCGGCCACTCACGCAACTGACCGCGCTCCGGAATCCCGGCCGAAGGACGAGGAGGGCGGGCGCACCCAGGCGCCCGCCCTCCTCACACACGCGGTGCGCGAGGCGCACGCGTCGACCACGGACGTCACCGGCGAGAGCCCACACCCCTCTCCACGCCCATGGCCCTTCCGCCTAGCGGTAGTTGACGAACTGCAGGGCGAAGTCGAAGTCCTGCCCCTTGAGCAGGGCGATGACGGCCTGCAGGTCGTCACGGCTCTTGGAGCTGACCCGCAGTTCCTCGCCCTGCACCTGGGCCTTCACACCCTTGGGGCCCTCGTCGCGGATGAGCTTGGCCACCTTCTTCGCGTTCTCCTGGGAGATGCCCTCCTGGATCGACGCGAAGATCTTGTACTCCTTGCCCGAGAGCTGCGGCTCGCCGGCGTCCAGGGCCTTCAGCGAGATGCCCCGCTTGATCAGCTTGGACTGGAAGACGTCGAGGACAGCCTTCACCCGGTCCTCGGAGTTCGCCTCCAGGAGGATCTTCTCCCCGGACCACGAGATCGAGGCACCCACGCCCTTGAAGTCGTAGCGCTGCGAGATCTCCTTGGCGGCCTGGTTGAGGGCGTTGTCGACCTCCTGCCGCTCGACCTTCGAGACGATGTCGAAACTGGAGTCGGCCATGTCCTGTGGCTCCTTGTATCAGGGTCCGTATCGGGCCGCGATCGGGCTGCGACCCGGATGCGTACCGGCTACCGGCATACGTGGGCGGCCCTCGGGCCCGGCATCGGTCCCGGGCCGCCATCCGCACAAGCCTAGTCACCCCCGGGCCTCCGGGCGGCGATCAATCGGGTGGCGAAGCACCCCTGCTCATCAGGTATCGTTTACGTCGTTGCCACGGAGCGCCACCGCAAGGCGGTTCGAGGCGGCAATCTTGGCGGTGTGCCCGAGCGGCCAAAGGGAGCAGACTGTAAATCTGCCGGCTCAGCCTTCCCAGGTTCGAATCCTGGCGCCGCCACAAGGGGAGACCCCCTCCGGACTGCGGAAACGCGGTGTGGAGGGGGTCTTCGGCTTACGGGGTGTGCTGCGGGGCGAGGAGCGGGGGACACTGGCGCCATGTCGTCCCGTCGTAGGCAGTGCCCCGAGTGCCGTCGCGAGATCGCCGTCGTGGCCGGGCGGTACGCGCGTCACGATCCGCCCGGCGCCCGGGGGAGCGGGGAACTCACCTCGTGCGCGGGGTCCCGTCGACACGCCGGGCTCGGCGCCGAGCAGCCCGCGCTGGACGGGTACGTCGTACCGGATTTCCCGGGACAGATGCCTCTGTTCTAGCCGCCCCGGGAAACCTTCCAGCGGCTGAGTGGCTCAGTTGCCCGCGACCGACTTCACCGCCACCGAGACCGGCACGGACCCGCTGATCAGTTCCAGGGTCAGGCCCGCTGTCGCGGAGTTCTCCACCAGCTCCGCCAGGACGGCGGCCACGTCGTCCCGGGGGACCGGGCCGCGGCCGGTGTGGGCCTCCAGACGGACCAGGCCGGTGCCGGCTTCGTCGGTGAGCATGCCGGGGCGCAGGATCGTCCAGTCGAGGGCATCCAGGCCGCGTACATACGCGTCGGCCTCGCCCTTCGCGCGCTGGTACACGTCGAAGACCTCGTCCCCCTCGTGGGCGGGGTCCGCGCCCATGGACGAGACGACCACGAACCGCCGTACGCCCGCACGGACCGCGGCGTCGGCGAAGAGGACCGCCGCGGCCTTGTCCACCGTCTCCTTGCGTGCCGCGCCACTGCCCGGACCGGCGCCCGCGGCGAACACCGCGGCGTCCGCGCCCCGGAGTTGCTCCGCGACCTCCTCCACCGACGCCGACTCCAGGTCGAGTACGACCGGTTCGGCGCCGAGTTGCCGCAGCGCGTCGGCCTGTTCGGGCTTGCGGATGATGCCCGCCGCCTCGTCCCCGCGCGCGACGAGCAATCGCTCCAGCCGCAGCGCGATCTGACCATGACCACCAGCGATGACAATGCGCATGTCTTCGACCGTACGCCGTGGCGATCGCATCCGCCCGCGACGTACCGAACACGACGTCCTGAACGCGGAGTCCTGAACGTGAAGTCCTGAACGCGCCGGGCCGAACGCGACGGGTCTACGACGTTTCGCCACGTCCCTGCCGGGGCAGCCCCCGCCCCGGCTCCGCGGGCGGTGCCGTCGTCGAACCGCGGTACTCGCGTACCGCGCTCGTGCGGGTCACCACGCGTCCCCGGTGCACCACGATCCGGCTGTACGCCAGTGACAGAGCCGCCGGCAGCCGGTCGCCGCGGACCGCGAGGAGTTCGGCGGGGAAACCCGCCTCCACCCGTACCTCGGGGAGCCCGAGGGCCGCCCGTGCCGAGGTGCTCACCGCGTCGTAGGCGTCCTCGGGGGACAGTCCGTGACGGGAGGCCAGCAGGTACGCCGCCTCCAGCGGGTCGCCTCGGCCGACCGGGTTCGACACGTCCCGCAGGGCGCCGCTCCCGGCCGCCACCCGGACGCCCGCCGCGCGCAGCAGCCGTACGGGAGCCGTGCCCCGGCGGTCGACGCCGCCGCAGCCGCCCTGCGGCAGGCACACCACGGTCACCCCGGCCGCCGCCAGTTGGTCCGCGGTCCGCGAGGCCGCTTCGGCGGGCAGCCGTCCGAGGCCGCCGCACGGGCTGAGCGTCACCCCCGGTCGCAGCCCGCCCGCCATCGCCGCGAGCCGGGCCAGGCGGGCGGGGTCGGCGGTGTCGGTGTGCAGGTCGACGGGGACGCCGTGCTCGGCGGCGACCTCCAGGACCGCCTCCACGTACCCCGTGGGATCGGGGTCGACGTCCGGACAGCCGCCCACCACCGACGCGCCCATCTTCACCGCGTCCCGCAGCATCGCGAGCCCGTCCGCTCCGGCCGCCCCGGTCAGCACGCGCGGCATCGCCGCCGTCGCCAGCTCGGTCAGCCCGCGCAGCGCATGTTCGACCTGCAGCACGGCGGTCAGTGCGCCGAGCCCGGTCACGTCGTCCACGCGCACATGTGCCCGCAGTGCCGTCGCCCCGTGCCCGAGCTGGAGCAGCGCGGCCTCCGTCGCCCGGCGCCGGACGTCCTGGGGCTCGTAGGAGACGGGGCCGTCGGCGTCGGCGGAGAGGGCGGTGTCGGCGTGGCTGTGCGGCTCGACAGGGGCCGGGAGGAGCAGATGGCCGGCGAGATCGACCCGGGTGCCGCCCCCGCGGGCGCCGTCCACGGTCAGACTGCCGGCCGTGCCGACCGCCTCGATGAGTCCGCCGCCCAGCCGTACGTCCACGGTCCGGCCGTCGGTGAGCCGCGCGCCGCACAGCAGGAGCGGCTCCGGGGCGGCCGGGCCGGAGGGCGACGAGGGCGACGAGGGGGGCGGCGGCTGAGGCCGGCTGTCGGGCATCGCGCTCCTGGGGCTCGGACTGCGCGCGGTCGTCGCAGGATCACACAGAGGGAAGATCACGCAGAGTGAGTCGAGCCTAGGGCGGTGATCCGCCCCTCGCCGGGAGGAGCGCAATAGTCGTACCGGCATGGTCGAGTGGGAACTGCTTCGCTCCCGGGAAGGGTGAGCCACAGGGTGGGACAGGGACCGCGAAACGGATTTGGGTGAACGGCGGCGGAGCGTGTAATGTCTTCATCGCTCGCCCCAATAGCTCAGTCGGCAGAGCGTCTCCATGGTAAGGAGAAGGTCAACGGTTCGATTCCGTTTTGGGGCTCTGGTGTGTGAGGTTCCCGCCGCGAGGCGGGGCCCGACCGCATCACAGCGGTGTAGCTCAGTCGGTAGAGCAAGCGGCTCATAATCGCTGTGTCACCGGTTCAAGTCCGGTCACCGCTACACACAGTAGCCGATTGCGGGGTCGGTCCTTCGGTCGGCTACTCTTTCTGTGTTCATTCGTCTATCCGTTCGTCAAGGAGCACTCACGTGGCTGCCACCGACGTCCGCCCGAAGATCACGCTGGCCTGCGTGGAGTGCAAGGAGCGGAACTACATCACCAAGAAGAACCGGCGTAACAACCCGGACCGTCTTGAGATGAAGAAGCACTGCCCGCGTTGCAATGCGCACACCGCGCACCGCGAAACGCGATAAATCAGGCTCGTACGCGAGGCCGTCCCCGTGGTCAGGGGGCGGCCTCGCGTCGTTCTGCTCACCGGCCCACCGTGGCCGTACCGGATTCAGGCCGACCAGGGCCGGACCAGACACAGGAGGTGCTGCGCGCATGGCGCTCGACCAGTCCTTCGTGGGACGGAGCTACCCGCCCACCGATCCCTATGAGGTGGGCCGGGAGAAGATCCGCGAGTTCGCCGAAGCGGTGGGGGACGCCAACCCGGCGTACACGGACGTGGAGGCCGCCAAAGCGCTCGGCCACCCCGATGTGATCGCCCCGCCGACCTTCGTGTTCGCGATCACCTTCAAGGCCGCGGGCGAGGTCATCGCCGATCCACGGCTCGGTCTGGACTACAGCAGGGTGGTGCACGGCGACCAGAAGTTCGCCTACCGCCGCCCGGTGCGTGCCGGAGACCGGCTCACCGTCACCTCGACCATCGAGGCGATCAAGTCGATGGCGGGCAACGACATCCTGGACATCCGCGGCGAGGTGCACGACGAGGCCGGCGAACACGTCGTGACCGCCTGGACCAAGCTGGTGGCCCGTGCCGCCGAGGAGGCGTGAGCAGCATCATGACGGCGAAGATCTCCTACGCCGACGTCGAGGTCGGCACCGAGCTGCCCGCACAGACGTTTCCCGTGACCCGGGCCACCCTCGTCCAGTACGCGGGTGCCTCCGGCGACTTCAACCCCATTCACTGGAACGAGAAGTTCGCCAAGGAGGTCGGCCTGCCCGACGTCATCGGGCACGGCATGCTCACCATGGCCGAGGCGATCCGCGTGGTCACCGACTGGGTGGGCGACCCGGGTGCGGTCGTCGAGTACGGCGTTCGCTTCACCAGGCCGGTCGTCGTCCCCAACGACGAGCAGGGCGCCACCATCGAGGTCAGCGGCAAGGTCGCGGTCAAGCTCGACGACCACGATCGCACGGTCCGCGTCGACCTCACGGCGACCAGCGCCGGGCAGAAGGTGCTGGGGATGTCCCGGGCGGTCGTACGGCTCGCCTGACCCGCGGATCCCCAAGCCCCGCAGATCCCCGAGCAAGGGGCGTTCTCCATCGAGAGATCGAGAGCGCCCCTCGCGTCGTCCTGGGGTGCCCGGCCCCAGGGCGCCCGTCGTTCCGGTCCCTCCAGCCGCGTTTCACCTCTTGACGCAGTTAGTGATTGAGCACTAACTTCATGGCATGGCCAGGATGAGTGCGGAGGAGAGGCGCGAGAGCATCGTCCGCGTGGCGAGCGCCGAGTTCGCCCGCGGCGGCTACCACGGCACGTCGACCGAGGCGATCGCCAAGCGGGTCGGTGTCTCGCAGCCGTACCTCTTCCGGCTCTTCCGGGGGAAGAAGGCCATCTTCCTGGCGGCGGCGGAACGCTGCGTGGCGGACACCATCCGCATGTTCACGGAGGCCTCCGAAGGGCTGGAGGGCGAAGAGGCCCTGCACGCCATGGCGAGCGCCTACACGCGGACCATCGCGGAACGCCCCGAGCTGCTGATGATGCAGATGCAGATGTACCTCGCGGTGGCGGCCGCCGAGCAGGAGGGCGATCGCGAGTTCGGCGAGACGGTGCGCGCCGGCTGGCTGCGCCTGTGGGACGTCGTCCACCTCGCGCTGGGGGCGGACGTCGGCGGGACGACGAACTTCATGGCGCACGGCATGCTCATCAACTGCCTGGCAGCCATGGGGTTCCCGACCGGGCACCGGGTCTGGGAAGGGCTCGATCTGTCGGCACGGCTCGAGGGTGCACCGGAACAGTAGCGGAGGGGAGGGGGGCGGGATGGCGGCGCCCTTTTTCATGAACATGAAAGTTAGTCATCAATAACTAACAACTCATCTCCTGGGGGAGCGATGACACAACAGACCACCGCACGCGGCGGGCCGGCCGTCTGGGCCCTCGTCATCACCAGCGTCGCCGGTTTCATGGCGGCCCTCGACAACCTCGTCGTCACCACCGCGCTGCCCTCCATCCGCAAGGACCTGGGCGGTGCCCTGCACGACCTGGAATGGACCGTGAGCGCCTACACGCTCACCTTCGCCGTCCTGCTGATGTTCGGCGCGGCCCTCGGCGACCGCTTCGGCCGCCGCCGGCTCTTCATCGCCGGAATCACCGTCTTCACCGCGGCCTCCGCCGCAGCGGCCATGGCACCCGGCATCGACTCCCTGATCGCCGCCCGCGCGGTGCAGGGCGCCGGCGCCGCGGTCATGATGCCTCTCACCCTCACGCTGCTCACGGCGGCCGTGCCCGAAGCCCGGCGCGGCATGGCGTACGGCATCTGGGGTGCTGTGAACGGTCTCGCCGTGGCCTCGGGACCGCTGGTCGGCGGCAGCCTCACCGAGCACATCTCCTGGCAGTGGATCTTCTGGCTGAACGTCCCGCTCGGCCTGATCCTCATCCCACTGGCCCGCCTGCGCCTCGCCGAGTCCCACGGCACCGGAGCCCCGCTCGACCTGCCCGGCACCCTGCTCGCCAGCGGCGGACTCTTCGGCGTCGTCTACGGCCTGGTCCGCGGGCCCGTCGACGGCTGGACCGGCACCGTCGTCCTGACCGGCCTGTTCACCGGGACGGCGCTGCTCGTCGGCTTCGTCCACTACAGCATCCGGGCCAAGAACCCCATGCTGCCGATGCGGCTGTTCCGCTCCCGCGCCTTCTCCGGCATCAACGCGGCGAGCCTGCTGATGTTCCTCGGCATGTTCGGCTCGATCTTCCTGCTCAGCCAGTACATGCAGGGTGTACTCGGTTACTCGCCCACCGAGGCGGGCCTGAGGATGCTGCCCTGGACCGGCATGCCGATGCTCGTCGCCCCGATCGCGGGCATCCTCTCCGACCGTGTCGGCGGCCGTCCGGTCGTCGCCACGGGACTGTTCCTGCAGGCGCTCGGTCTCGCCCACCTCGCGGTGGTGGCGACGGCCGATGCCTCCTACGCCGCCCAGCTGCCCGCCCTGGTCATCAGCGGCATCGGCATGGCGCTGTACTTCGCCCCGGCCTCCAACCTGGTGATGTCCAGCGTCCGCCCGAAGGAGCAGGGCATCGCCTCCGGAGCCAACAACGCCCTGCGCGAGGTGGGCGGCGCACTCGGCATCGCGATCATGGCGTCGATCTTCGCGGCCCAGGGCGGCTACGAGTCCGGCCAGGCCTTCGTCGACGGCATGCGGCCGGCACTGGTCACCGGCGCCGCGGCAGTCGCCCTCGCGGGCATCGCGACCCTGTTCATACCGGCCCGCAGGCCCGCCGCTCCCCGCCCGCCCTCGGCCGCTCCGACGCCGGAGACGGCGCTGGAAACGGTCTCCTGAACGCCTCGAAGCGCCACTCACCCGTGCACACGCGCCCACTCCCACCACGGAAGGACCCGGTCGTGCCCACCCTCCCCTGGACCGTCCCGAACACCCCGCCGCCCCACACCGAAGTGCACGTCTTCGCCTCCCGCTTCGAGACCCGCACCCTCTGGGGAGCCCTGCGCTTCCTCCTCAGGACGCCCGGCGTGTGGCGGCAGGTCAGCAGGGCTCCCGGCGCGTACGGAGCCTCTTTGAAGGCGGAGCCGCTGCGCCGGACCTTCTGGACCCTGTCCGCCTGGGAGTCCAGGAAGGCCCTCGGCGAGTTCGCCCGTACCGGCCCGCACGGGCCGACCGCCCGAGGGCTCGCCGTGCAGATGCGCGACGCCGAGTTCGCCGGCTGGACCGTGAAGAGCGAGGACCTCCCCGTCGACTGGCCCGAGGTGCGGCGCCGCCTCTCCTCAAGGCCCGCGTGCGAAGGCACGCACGCGTACCGCCCCCGCCGGCCCGTCCCGGCGGGGGCCTTAGTCTTGAGCCCGTGCAGGAACTCCACGACGCGCCCCTCGCCCCGCTGACCACGTTCCGCCTGGGCGGACCCGCGACCAGGCTGGTCACCGCGACGACCGACGACGAGGTGATCGCCGTCGTCCGCCAGGCCGACGCCGACGGCACGCCCCTGCTGCTCATCGGCGGCGGCTCGAACCTGGTCGTCGGCGACAAGGGCTTCGACGGCACCGCGCTCGTCATCGCCACCAAGGGCGTCACCCTCGACGGCACCCACCTGGAACTGGCGGCGGGCGAGGTGTGGACCGACGCCGTCGCCCGCACCGTGGAGGCCGGCCTGGCCGGCATCGAATGCCTGGCCGGCATCCCCGGCTCGGCGGGTGCGACCCCGATCCAGAACGTCGGCGCGTACGGCCAGGAGGTCTCCTCCACGATCACCGAGGTGGTCGCCTACGACCGCACCACCGGTGAGACGGTCGTCCTGGCCAACGAGGAGTGCGCCTTCTCCTACCGCCACAGCCGCTTCAAGGCCGACCCCGAGCGTTACGTCGTCCTGCGGGTCCGCTTCGACCTGGAGGACGCCGGCGGTCTCTCCGGCCCGGTGAAGTACGCCGAGACGGCCCGTGCCCTCGGCGTGGAACAGGGCGACCGCGTCCCCCTGGCCGCGGCCCGCGAGACGGTGCTGGGGCTCCGCGCGGGCAAGGGCATGGTCCTGGACCCCGAGGACCACGACACCTGGTCGGCCGGCTCCTTCTTCACCAACCCCATCCTGACCACCGCGGAGTTCACGGCCTTCCGGACCCGGGCGCGACAGCTCCTCGGCCCCGACACGGAGCCCCCCGCGTACCCCGCGGGCGAGGGCCACACCAAGACCTCCGCCGCCTGGCTGATCGACAAGGCCGGCTTCACCAAGGGCTACGGCGACGGCCCGGCCCGCATCTCCACCAAGCACACCCTCGCCCTCACCAACCGCGGCGACGCGACCACCGAGGACCTCCTGGCCCTCGCCCGCGAGGTCGTGGCCGGCGTCCACCGGACCTTCGGCATCACCCTCACCAACGAGCCGGTGACCGTGGGCGTCACCCTCTGACCGAGGGCCCCTCCGCCGACACGCCGACACGCCGACGACGTCCTCACACCCCCGGCCCCACCAGCCACGCGTCGATCCCCGCCAGCAGCTCCGCCTTGACGTCCTCCGGCGCCACCGACCCCCGCACCGACTGCCGCGCCAGCTCCGCCAGCTCCGCGTCCGTGAACCCGTGGTACCGGCGCGCGATCTCGTACTGCGCCGCCAGCCGCGAGCCGAACAGCAACGGGTCGTCCGCACCCAGTGCGAGCGGCACGCCCGCCTCGAACAGCCGCCGCAACGGCACGTCCCCCGGCTTCTCGTACACACCCAGCGCCACATTCGACGCCGGGCACACCTCGCAGGTCACCTGCCGGTCCGCGAGCCGCTGCAACAGCCGCGGGTCCTCCGCCGCCCGCACCCCGTGCCCGATCCGGTCGGCCTCCAGATCGTCCAGGCAGTCCCGCACGGACGCGGGCCCGGTCAGCTCACCTCCGTGCGGCGCCGACAGCAGCCCGCCCTCGCGTGCGATGGCGAACGCCCGGTCGAAGTCGCGGGCCATTCCGCGCCGCTCGTCGTTGGACAGACCGAATCCGACGACCCCCCGGTCGGCGTACCGCACCGCCAGCCGGGCCAGGGTGCGCGCGTCCAGGTGGTGCTTCATCCGGTTCGCGGCGACCAGCACCCTGATCCCGAGCCCGGTGTCCCGCCGCGCCACGTCCACCGCGTCCAGGATGATCTCCAGCGCCGGGATCAGCCCGCCCAGCCGCGGGGCGTACGAGGTGGGGTCCACCTGGATCTCCAGCCAGCCCGAGCCGTCCTTCAGGTCCTCCTCCGCCGCCTCCAGCACCAGCCGGTGGATGTCCTCCGGCTCCCTCAGGCAGGAGCGGGCGGCGTCGTACAGCCGCTGGAACCGGAACCAGCCCCGCTCGTCCGTGGCCCGCAGACTCGGCGGTTCCCCGCTGGTCAGCGCGTCGGTCAGCGTCTCGGGGAGGCGCACGCCGTACTTGTCGGCCAGCTCCAGCACGGTGGCGGGCCGCATCGACCCGGTGAAGTGCAGGTGCAGATGGGCTTTCGGCAGCAGGGAGACATCACGTACACGTTCCATCCCAGGATCGTGCCGCACGCCCCGGCAGCCCCGGTAGCGCTTTCCCTGAACGTGGTCTTGCTCGCACACGAGCCCGAGCGAACGGAAGCGGGCCGCCTCCCGCGATGGGGAAGCGGCCCGCCGAGGCACTCACGGTGCGTGGGTTCAGTCCCGCGCCTCCGCCAGCAGCTTCTGGATCCGGCTCACGCCCTCCACCAGGTCCTCGTCGCCCAGCGCGTAGGACAGCCGCAGGTACCCCGGGGTGCCGAAGGCCTCGCCGGGTACGACCGCGACCTCGACCTCCTCCAGGATGAGCGCGGCCAGTTCGACGGAGTTCTGCGGCCGCTTGCCCCGGATCTCCTTGCCGATCAGGGCCTTCACCGACGGGTAGGCGTAGAACGCGCCCTCGGGCTCCGGGCAGACCACGCCGTCGATCTCGTTGAGCATCCGCACGATGGTCCGGCGTCGGCGGTCGAAGGCCTCACGCATCGTGGCGACCGCGTCCAGGGAGCCGGAGACCGCGGCCAGCGCCGCCACCTGGGCGACGTTCGACACGTTCGACGTGGCGTGGGACTGCAGGTTGGTCGCCGCCTTCACGACGTCCTTCGGACCGATGATCCAGCCCACCCGCCAGCCGGTCATCGCGTACGTCTTGGCGACGCCGTTGACCACGATGCACTTGTCCCGCAGCTCGGGCAGGACGGCGGGCAGCGAGGTGAAAGTGGCGTCACCGTAGACCAGGTGCTCGTAGATCTCGTCGGTCAGCACCCACAGCCCGTGCTCGACCGCCCAGCGGCCGATCGCCTCGGCGTCCTCGGCGCTGTAGACCGCTCCGGTCGGGTTCGAGGGGGAGACGAACAGGACGACCTTGGTCTTCTCCGTCCGCGCGGCCTCCAGCTGCTCCACGCTGACCCGGTAGCCGGTCGTCTCGTCGGCGACGACCTCGACCGGGACACCGCCGGCCAGCCGGATCGACTCCGGGTACGTCGTCCAGTACGGCGCCGGGACGATGACCTCGTCGCCCGGGTCGAGGATCGCGGCGAAGGCCTCGTAGATGGCCTGCTTGCCGCCGTTGGTGACGAGAACCTGGGCGGGGTCCACCTCGTAGCCGGAGTCGCGCAGCGTCTTCGCGGCGATCGCGGCCTTCAGTTCGGGCAGCCCGCCGGCCGGCGTGTACCGGTGGTACTTCGGGTTCCTGCACGCCTCGATGGCGGCGTCGACGATGTAGTCCGGGGTCGGGAAGTCGGGTTCACCGGCGCCGAAGCCGATCACCGGACGTCCGGCGGCCTTGAGGGCCTTGGCCTTGGCGTCCACGGCGAGGGTGGCGGACTCGGAGATCGCACCGATCCGGGCGGAGACCCGGCGCTCGGTGGGAGGGGTTGCAGCGCTCATGAACCCATCGTTCCAGACTGGAAACCCGTCCGGCACGGGGGTTTCACAGACTGAACAAGTACCGGCAAACCGTTGAACACCAGTCCGTATTCGCTCTTCCGGAGTCCCGCGGCCTGGACGATCTTGCATCGGAAGACCCGTCACGGGCGCTTTCTGTTCGACGCCCGGCGCCGGAACACGTACACTCACACCTCGTTGGCCTTCGCCGGCCGCGCTCGCCGGGTGCACACCAAGCATCCGTGTGAATGCGGTACGTTGGGGGACACACAAAGGGTCGTAGCTCAATTGGTAGAGCACTGGTCTCCAAAACCAGCGGTTGGGGGTTCGAGTCCCTCCGGCCCTGCTGCACACACCTCAGCCAGGATGTGTACGCATGTACGTACAGCAATGCATCGCCGTGCGGCTCATACCGGGCGCGGCACGGCCACGACCCGGAATCAGGTGAGGACGAGTGACGGACGCCGTGGGCTCCATCGACATGCCTGATGCCGAGGACGAGACGCCGGATGCCAGGAAGAAGAACCGCAAGGGCGGCAAGCGGGCCAAGAAGGGCCCCCTGAAGCGTCTGGCGCTCTTCTACCGGCAGATCGTGGCGGAGCTTCGCAAGGTTGTCTGGCCGACACGTAACCAGCTGTCGTCGTACACCACCGCAGTGATCATCTTCGTGATCGTCATGATCGGCCTGGTCACCTTGTTCGACTACGGTTTCGGTCACGCCGCCAAGTACGTCTTCGGCTGAGCCGCCAGCGAAGAGCGCCGAGGTACCCGGCGCTCATTTTCGCGTGTTCCACCCCTATGTATCCAGGAAGAAGCAGCCACCGTGTCTGACCCGAACGTGAACGACGCCGTTGAGCCTCGCGGCGAAGGGGCCGAGTCCGTCGAGGACGAGCTCGACGCCGTCGAGGTCGAGGCTGCCGACGCCGCGGACGAGACCGAGGAGCTCGGGGAGCCCGGGGAGGCGGCCGACGGGACCGCCGAGGCCGGGGAAGCCGCCGAAGAGGCCGAGGAAGTCGAGGACGTCCGCGACCCGGTCGAGCAGCTCCGCGAGGAACTGCGGACGCTGCCCGGCGAGTGGTACGTCATCCACACCTACGCGGGCTACGAGAAGCGCGTGAAGGCCAACCTGGAGCAGCGGGCCGTCTCGCTCAACGTCGAGGACCTCATCTACCAGGCCGAGGTGCCCGAGGAAGAGATCGTCCAGATCAAGAACGGTGAGCGCAAGACGGTCAAGCAGAACAAGCTGCCCGGCTACGTCCTGGTCCGCATGGACCTCACCGACCAGTCCTGGGGCGCGGTGCGTCACACGCCGGGTGTCACGGGCTTCGTCGGTGACGCCTTCAACCCGTACCCGCTGACCCTGGACGAGATCGTCAAGATGCTCGCGCCGGAGGCCGAGGAGAAGGCCGCCCGTGAGGCCGCCGAGGCCGAGGGCAAGCCGGTTCCGCAGCGCAAGGTCGAGGTCCAGGTGCTGGACTTCGAGGTCGGCGACTCGGTCACCGTCACCGACGGCCCGTTCGCCACGCTCCAGGCGACCATCAACGAGATCAACCCGGACTCCAAGAAGGTCAAGGGCCTGGTGGAGATCTTCGGCCGCGAGACGCCGGTCGAGCTCTCCTTCGACCAGATCCAGAAGAACTGACCCACCCCGAACCGCCGGCTCTGCCGGCTCCGCTGGGCAGAGTTCAGGACAAATGCTTCCGCGCAGGTCAGGCGAACGCTCAGGCGCCCGCCTGACCTGCTCGGTTTTTGGCCGCACATCCATACCCGCTATCGTTGTGCGGTATGCCTGCGTCCGGGCTGGTCCCGTCGCGCAGGCAGGACCCGAATGGAAAGGACCCGGAGAGCCATGCCTCCCAAGAAGAAGAAGGTCACGGGGCTCATCAAGCTCCAGATCCAGGCCGGTGCCGCCAACCCGGCTCCGCCGGTCGGCCCCGCGCTGGGTCAGCACGGCGTCAACATCATGGAGTTCTGCAAGGCCTACAACGCCGCGACCGAGTCGCAGCGTGGCTGGGTCATCCCGGTGGAGATCACGGTCTACGAGGACCGTTCCTTCACCTTCATCACCAAGACCCCGCCGGCCGCGAAGATGATCCTCAAGGCCGCGGGCGTGGAGAAGGGCTCCGGCGAGCCGCACAAGACCAAGGTCGCGAAGATCACGCGTGACCAGGTCCGCGAGATCGCCACCACCAAGATGCCCGACCTCAACGCCAACGACCTGGACGCCGCCGAGAAGATCATCGCCGGCACCGCCCGTTCCATGGGCGTCACGGTCGAGGGCTGACCTCCACCCCCGCAAGCCAGGCAGAAGTGTGGAAGGGCCCGCTCGGCCCGGACCACGACTCCTAAGAACCCACAGGAGCTTTAAGTGAGCAAGCGCAGCAAGTCTCTCCGCGCTGCGGACGCCAAGATCGACCGGGAGAAGCAGTACGCCCCGCTCGAGGCCGTCCGTCTCGCCAAGGAGACCTCCACGTCCAAGTTCGACGGCACCGTCGAGGTCGCCTTCCGTCTGGGTGTCGACCCGCGCAAGGCCGACCAGATGGTCCGTGGCACCGTGAACCTCCCGCACGGCACCGGCAAGACCGCCCGGGTCCTGGTCTTCGCGACCGGCGACCGTGCCGAGGCCGCGCGTGCCGCGGGCGCCGACATCGTCGGCGCCGACGAACTGATCGACGAGGTGTCGAAGGGCCGTCTGGACTTCGACGCCGTCGTCGCCACCCCGGACCTCATGGGCAAGGTCGGCCGCCTCGGCCGCGTGCTCGGTCCCCGTGGTCTCATGCCGAACCCCAAGACCGGCACCGTGACCCCGGACGTCGCCAAGGCTGTCAACGACATCAAGGGCGGCAAGATCGAGTTCCGCGTCGACAAGCACTCGAACCTGCACTTCATCATCGGCAAGACGTCCTTCGACGAGACCAAGCTGGTGGAGAACTACGGTGCCGCGCTGGACGAGATCCTCCGTCTGAAGCCGTCCGCCGCGAAGGGCCGCTACATCAAGAAGGCCTCGATGACGACCACGATGGGCCCGGGCATTCCGCTCGACCCGAACCGCACCCGCAACCTCCTCGTCGAGGAGGACCCGGCGGCGGTCTGAGCCTGAGGGCTCGTCCCGACCGGTCACGGGCCCCGGGCCCGCAGCGTCCCTGCTGCGGGCCCGGGGCCCGTTCCGGTTCCGGCACGTGTGCCGGGTGGTCTGCGCTACGGTTCGGCCAGGGGGTTCGCACGGGAGAGGGCGGGGGCGCGTACGGGTGGGACCGGGACCGATGACGATCACGACCGTGCGCCGTACGGGCCTGGTGCTCGCGGCGTCGCTCGCGCTCACGGCGCTGACCACGCTGACCGCGATCTCCGCCTGCACCTCCTCGACCGCCTCCGGCTCCTTCGGCTTCTTCGGCCCTTCTGGTTCCGCCGACCCCTCCGGCGGCCGTGGTGCCGGCGCCGGACAGCGGGACGAGGCGTCGCGCCTGCGGTCCGTCGCGGCGCTGCGGTCCGCCGAGCGCTCCACCGCCGGCGCGGGCTCCGCCCGCGTGGAGTCCACCACGGCCATGGGCTCGCTGATGTCCATGACGGCCGACGGCACCCTCGCCTGGGGCGACGACCTCATCGGCGCCCTGACCATCACCTACACGGACGGCGCGGTGGCCGACGCCATGCGTCGCCTCGGCAGCGCGTCGATGGAGGCCCGCTACCTGCCCGACGCCTACTACGCGCGCATGGGCGACACGTTCGCCGCGCGGACGGGCGGCGGGCACTGGCTCCGGTACGGCCACGACGACCTGGAGGACATCGCAGGCGGCGGAGCCGCCGGTCTCGGTGACCAGATCCGCGGCTTCACGCCCCAGCGGTGCGTGAAGCTGCTGCTGGCCTCCGGCGACGTGCGGAAGGTCGGTGAGGAACAGGTGCGGGGCACGCCCGCCACGCGCTACTCCGGCACGGTGGAACCGGCCCGTCTGAAGATCCGGAACCCGGGCCCAGGGACGGAGCGGTCGGCCGAACTGGCGGATCTCAAGGAGCAGTTGATCAGGTCCGGGGTCACCACCCAGACGGTGGACGTCTGGGTCGACGACCGGGATCTGCTGGTCAAGAAGGTGGAGCGGGCGGAGACGGCGACAGGTCGGCTCACCCAGACCGCGTACTACGCCGACTACGGCGTGCAGGTGACGACCGAGGCTCCCCCCGTCGCCGACACCCAGGACGCCACGAACGTGCTGGACGGCCGGCGTGCCGCCCCCTGAGCCGCCGCCCGCACCCCTTGCCAAGGCCCTCCGGCAGAACTCGAAGGCCGCTGTCAGAGGTGTGGGATAGGGTCAAAATCCTTGTTGTACAAGCCATGTGTTCCCTGGGGGGAACCGAGGACCTGGGGGGATTCGATGAGAACTTCCATACCTGCCGCCGGACTCACCGCGCTCGTTCTTGCGGCCGGCGCGGTCGGCTGTTCCAGTGGCTCCGAGGAGTCGCCCGAGATGACGCCGGCGGCGGCCGTGGCCAAGGCGGCGAAGAACACCGAGGACATCACGTCCTTCCGGTACACGATGACCGGTGAGGTCCCGGCGCAGGGCAAGATCGAGGCCGAGGCCTCGATGCGGGTCAAGCCCGATGTCGCCATGAGCATGCAGATGACGGCGCCCGGCGCGGGTACGCAGGGCAAGGTGGAGATCCGGCTCGTCGACAAGGCCATGTACATCGGCGGCGGCGCCGAGATGGCCAAGGAGATGGACGGCAAGAGCTGGATGAAGTTCGACATGGCCGAGCTCGGCGCCGACGCGGAGCTGAACGAGCTCGGCGCCCCCGGCCAGGCCGAGCAGAACCCGGCCACCGAGTCCACCTTCCTCACCGGCGCCAAGGACGTGAAGAAGGTCGGCACCGAGAAGATCGACGGGGTCGAGACCACCCACTACTCGGGCACCGTCACCCTCGACGACCTGCGCGACTCGCTCAAGGGCAAGGACGCCAAGGCCGCCGAGACCGGTGAGAAGAGCATCGAGCAGTACGAGAAGATGGGCGTCGAATCGCTCACGATGGACATGTGGGTCGACAGTGAGGACCACACCAAGCAGTTCCGGATGCGCGGTGACGCCACCCAGGGTCCGCTGGACATGACCATCAAGTTCCTCGACGTCAACAAGCCGGTGACGGTCGAGGCCCCGCCGGCCGAGGAGACCGCCGACCTGGCCGAGATGATGAAGGAAGCCGAGCAGGGCTGACCGGCCCGGACTGGACCGGTCGGCTGGTCCCGGGAACGGATTTGCCTCGCGGCGATCCGTTCCCGTACTCTCCTGAAGAAGCCAAAGACCGCTGGTTGTTGCCGTGCCCTCGTCAGAGAGTGCGGTGGCCGAAGGATCCGCTGAACTGCGGACGACCCGCGCAGGTGACAGTGGAAGAGTTCCCGGAATTCGCTGCCGCGAGGATGCGAATCACCGGTTGAGCCTCGCCCCGTGCGCCTGCGCCCGGGGCGTTTCGTTTTTCCCAGTCCTCCTTCGGGTCCGCGCGGTCCGAATCACCCGGAAGGAGGCCGAGGCTCTATGGCGAGGCCCGACAAGGCTGCTGCGGTTGCC
Organism: Streptomyces sp. NPDC050388; assembly: GCF_040655635.1. NCBI lineage: Bacteria > Bacillati > Actinomycetota > Actinomycetes > Kitasatosporales > Streptomycetaceae > Streptomyces > Streptomyces sp. NPDC050388. The sequence continues at coordinate 39,600 of NZ_JBFAKH010000048.1, read as the reverse complement.
GAGCTGACGGACAAGTTCCGCAGCTCCAACGCCGCCGTGCTGACCGAGTACCGCGGTCTCACCGTGGCGCAGCTCAAGACGCTGCGTCGTTCGCTCGGTGAGAACGCCCAGTACGCCGTGGTGAAGAACACGCTGACCAAGATTGCGGCCAACGAGGCCGGGATCACGCTGGACGACCAGCTCTTCGCTGGTCCGACGGCGGTCGCCTTCGTCACCGGTGACCCGGTGGAGTCGGCGAAGGGTCTCCGTGACTTCGCCAAGGAAAACCCGAATCTCGTCATCAAGGGCGGTGTCCTTGACGGCAAGGCGCTGTCCGCCGACGAGATCAAGAAGCTCGCGGACCTCGAGTCCCGCGAGGTTCTGCTCTCCAAGCTGGCCGGTGCCTTCAAGGGCAAGCAGTCCCAGGCTGCTCAGCTCTTCCAGGCGCTGCCGTCGAAGCTCGTCCGCACCGTGGACGCGCTCCGTGCCAAGCAGGACGAGCAGGGCGGTGCCGAGTAATTCGGCTCGCTTTCCGATCCTCGCCGCATGAGGTGAGGGTCGATGCGGGCCCGACGTACGCCCGCCTCACCCAGTACATCCGGCACCTGCCGATTTAGTGGAAGGACCGCCATCATGGCGAAGCTCACCCAGGACGAGCTGCTGGCCCAGTTCGAGGGCATGACCCTCATCGAGCTCTCCGAGTTCGTGAAGGCCTTCGAGGAGAAGTTCGACGTCACCGCCGCCGCCGCGACCGTGGCCGTCGCGGGCCCGGCCCAGGGTGGCCCGGCCGCCCCGGCCGAGGAGGAGAAGGACGAGTTCGACGTCATCCTCACCGGCGCCGGCGACAAGAAGATCCAGGTCATCAAGGTCGTGCGCGAGCTGACCTCCCTCGGCCTGAAGGAGGCCAAGGACCTGGTCGACGGTGCGCCGAAGCCCGTCGTCGAGAAGGTCAACAAGGAAGCCGCCGACAAGGCCAAGGAGGCCCTCGAGGGCGCCGGCGCCTCCGTCGAGGTCAAGTAAGACCTTCCGGGTCCGACAGGACTCCAGCGGCCCGGCTGAGCCGGATCCGCACCGCGTCCAGCAGGACGTGTAACGCGTAAGCGTCGAGGAGCGATCATCCATCCGGGTGGTCGCTCCTCGGTGTGTCCGGGGCCCGGCGGCGGCTGCCTTGCCCCTGGGACGGCGGGGGGTATGGTGATCTTCGATGCGGCCCTCCGCGGGCCGCGAAGAGTCGCCTGTTGAGAGGCGGTTCGAGCAAGGGGGGCCTTGACGAACCGCACGCAGCGCGCAATTCTCAGGACGCGTCGTCACAAGGATCCGAATCCGAGGCATGGATCGACGGCGAAGAGGGCAGTATCACGGTGCGTCGAGGGCACGACCGTGCCGCAGGAGTTGAGAACAACGAGGGCCTCTGAGGGTCTCGAAAACCCGCGCTGGACATCAGTGTGCCAAGTGGCTACACTGACCCTTTGCGCTGCCTGTTAGCTGTCCCCTGCCCGTCACCAGGGGTCTGCCCTCACTTGAGCACAGACGATCAGACCTCTCCGACCTGGCCTTTCCCGGTCGGACGGAGAAGCGTCCGACATCGTGTCCCGTGGGGGGCCGGCACGCGCGTAGTGAGTCCGAGCCCTCGGAAGGACCCCCTCTTGGCCGCCTCGCGCAATGCCTCGACCGCGAATACGAACAACGCCGCCAGCACCGCCCCGCTGCGCATCTCCTTTGCAAAGATCAAGGAGCCCCTCGAGGTTCCGAACCTTCTCGCGCTGCAGACCGAGAGCTTCGACTGGCTGCTCGGCAACGACGCCTGGAAGGCTCGCGTCGAGGCCGCTCTGGAGAACGGTCAGGACGTCCCCACCAAGTCCGGTCTGGAGGAGATCTTCGAGGAGATCTCCCCGATCGAGGACTTCTCCGGGTCGATGTCGCTGACCTTCCGCGATCACCGCTTCGAGCCGCCGAAGAACTCCATCGACGAGTGCAAGGACCGTGACTTCACATACGCGGCGCCGCTCTTCGTCACCGCCGAGTTCACCAACAACGAGACCGGCGAGATCAAGTCCCAGACCGTCTTCATGGGCGACTTCCCGCTCATGACGAACAAGGGCACCTTCGTCATCAACGGCACCGAGCGTGTCGTGGTGTCGCAGCTGGTCCGTTCGCCGGGTGTCTACTTCGACTCCAGCATCGACAAGACGTCCGACAAGGACATCTTCTCGGCCAAGATCATCCCGTCCCGGGGTGCCTGGCTGGAGATGGAGATCGACAAGCGCGACATGGTCGGCGTCCGCGTCGACCGCAAGCGCAAGCAGTCCGTCACCGTCCTGCTCAAGGCGCTCGGCTGGACCACCGAGCAGATCCTCGAGGAGTTCGGCGAGTACGAGTCCATGCGCGCCACCCTGGAGAAGGACCACACCCAGGGCCAGGACGACGCGCTGCTCGACATCTACCGCAAGCTGCGTCCGGGCGAGCCCCCCACCCGCGAGGCCGCGCAGACGCTGCTCGAGAACCTCTACTTCAACCCCAAGCGCTACGACCTGGCCAAGGTCGGCCGCTACAAGGTCAACAAGAAGCTGGGTGCCGACGCGCCGCTCGACGCGGGCGTGCTGACCGTCGAGGACGTCATCTCGACGATCAAGTACCTGGTGAAGCTGCACGCCGGTGAGATCGAGACCGTCGGCGACAGCGGCCAGACCATCGTCGTCGAGACGGACGACATCGACCACTTCGGCAACCGGCGCCTGCGCAGCGTCGGCGAGCTCATCCAGAACCAGGTCCGCACGGGTCTGGCCCGGATGGAGCGCGTCGTGCGTGAGCGCATGACCACGCAGGACGTCGAGGCGATCACGCCGCAGACCCTGATCAACATCCGGCCGGTCGTCGCCTCCATCAAGGAGTTCTTCGGCACCAGCCAGCTGTCCCAGTTCATGGACCAGAACAACCCGCTGTCCGGGCTGACGCACAAGCGTCGTCTGTCCGCGCTCGGCCCGGGTGGTCTCTCCCGTGAGCGGGCCGGCTTCGAGGTCCGTGACGTGCACCCCTCGCACTACGGCCGCATGTGCCCGATCGAGACGCCCGAAGGCCCGAACATCGGTCTGATCGGCTCGCTCGCCTCCTACGGCCGGGTCAACGCGTTCGGTTTCGTCGAGACCCCCTACCGCAATGTGAGCGACGGCCAGGTCACCGACGACGTCGACTATCTGACCGCAGACGAGGAGGACCGCTTCGTCATCGCGCAGGCCAACTCGCCGCTCACCGACGACCTGCAGTTCGCCGAGTCCCGCGTGCTGGTCCGCCGCAAGGGCGGCGAGGTCGACTACGTCAGCCCCGACGAGGTCGACTACATGGACGTCTCGCCGCGCCAGATGGTGTCGGTCGCGACCGCCATGATCCCCTTCCTCGAGCATGACGACGCCAACCGTGCCCTCATGGGCGCGAACATGATGCGTCAGGCCGTGCCGCTGATCAGGTCCGAGGCCCCGCTCGTCGGCACCGGCATGGAGTACCGCTCCGCCGCCGACGCCGGTGACGTGGTCAAGGCCGAGAAGTCGGGTGTGGTCCAGGAGGTCTCCGCGGACTACATCACCACCACCAACGACGACGGCACGTACATCACGTACCGCCTGGCCAAGTTCGCCCGCTCCAACCAGGGCACCTCGGTCAACCAGAAGGTCATCGTCAACGAGGGCGACCGCGTCGTCGAGGGCCAGGTCCTCGCCGACGGTCCGGCCACCGAGAACGGCGAGATGGCGCTCGGCAAGAACCTGCTGGTCGCGTTCATGCCGTGGGAGGGTCACAACTACGAGGACGCGATCATCCTGTCGCAGCGCCTCGTGCAGGACGACGTCCTCTCCTCGATCCACATCGAGGAGCACGAGGTCGACGCCCGTGACACCAAGCTCGGCCCCGAGGAGATCACCCGGGACATCCCGAACGTCTCCGAGGAGGTCCTCGCCGACCTCGACGAGCGCGGCATCATCCGCATCGGTGCCGAGGTCGTCGCCGGCGACATCCTCGTCGGCAAGGTCACGCCCAAGGGCGAGACCGAGCTGACCCCCGAGGAGCGCCTGCTGCGCGCGATCTTCGGTGAGAAGGCCCGTGAGGTCCGCGACACCTCGCTGAAGGTGCCGCACGGCGAGATCGGCAAGATCATCGGCGTGCGCGTCTTCGACCGCGAGGAGGGCGACGAGCTTCCCCCCGGTGTGAACCAGCTGGTGCGCGTCTACGTCGCGCAGAAGCGCAAGATCACCGACGGTGACAAGCTCGCCGGCCGCCACGGCAACAAGGGCGTCATCTCGAAGATCCTGCCGATCGAGGACATGCCGTTCCTGGAGGACGGCACCCCGGTCGACATCATCCTCAACCCGCTGGGTGTGCCGTCCCGAATGAACCCGGGGCAGGTACTGGAGATCCACCTCGGCTGGCTCGCCAGTCGCGGCTGGGACGTCTCCGGCCTCGCCGAGGAATGGGCCGAGCGTCTGCGGGCCATCGGCGCCGACCGCGTCGAGCCCGGCACCAACGTCGCCACCCCGGTCTTCGACGGTGCGCGCGAGGACGAGCTGGCCGGTCTGCTGCAGCACACCATCCCGAACCGCGACGGCGAGCGCATGGTGCTCCCGAGCGGTAAGGCGCGGCTGTTCGACGGCCGCTCCGGTGAGCCGTTCCCGGAGCCGATCTCGGTCGGCTACATGTACATCCTCAAGCTGCACCACCTGGTCGACGACAAGCTGCACGCCCGCTCGACCGGTCCGTACTCGATGATCACCCAGCAGCCGCTGGGCGGTAAGGCCCAGTTCGGTGGCCAGCGCTTCGGCGAGATGGAGGTGTGGGCGCTGGAGGCGTACGGCGCCGCGTACGCCCTCCAGGAGCTGCTGACCATCAAGTCCGACGACGTCACCGGCCGTGTGAAGGTCTACGAGGCCATCGTCAAGGGCGAGAACATCCCCGAGCCGGGCATCCCCGAGTCCTTCAAGGTCCTCATCAAGGAGATGCAGTCCCTGTGCCTGAACGTGGAGGTGCTGTCCAGCGACGGCATGTCCATCGAGATGCGTGACACCGACGAGGACGTCTTCCGCGCTGCGGAGGAGCTCGGCATCGACCTGTCCCGGCGCGAGCCGAGCAGCGTCGAAGAGGTCTGACGGGAGTTTCGGTCCGGAGGTTCAGCGATGAAGATCCCTGAACCTCCGGCCGGCCCCAGGACCCCCGTTTCAGACCCCACGACTTACGACCCTGAGAGGGATTGACGCATAGTGCTCGACGTCAACTTCTTCGACGAGCTCCGGATCGGCCTGGCCACCGCTGACGACATCCGTCAGTGGAGCCACGGCGAGGTCAAGAAGCCCGAGACCATCAACTACCGCACCCTCAAGCCGGAAAAGGACGGGCTCTTCTGCGAGAAGATCTTCGGTCCGACCCGGGACTGGGAGTGCTACTGCGGCAAGTACAAGCGCGTCCGTTTCAAGGGCATCATCTGTGAGCGCTGTGGCGTCGAGGTCACGCGCGCCAAGGTGCGCCGTGAGCGGATGGGCCACATCGAGCTGGCCGCGCCCGTCACGCACATCTGGTATTTCAAGGGCGTTCCGTCGCGCCTCGGCTACCTGCTCGACCTCGCCCCGAAGGACCTGGAGAAGGTCATCTACTTCGCGGCGTACATGATCACGTACGTCGACGAGGAGCGCCGCACCCGCGACCTGCCCTCGCTGGAGGCGCACGTCTCCGTCGAGCGCCAGCAGGTGGAGAACCGTCGCGACGCCGACCTGGAGGCCCGCGCCAAGAAGCTCGAGACCGACCTGGCCGAGCTCGAGGCCGAGGGCGCCAAGGCCGACGTGCGCCGCAAGGTGCGCGAGGGCGCCGAGCGTGAGATGAAGCAGCTGCGCGACCGCGCGCAGCGCGAGATCGACCGTCTCGACGAGGTGTGGAACCGGTTCAAGAGCCTCAAGGTCCAGGACCTCGAGGGCGACGAACTGCTCTACCGCGAGCTGCGTGACCGCTTCGGCACGTACTTCGACGGCTCGATGGGTGCCGCGGCGCTGCAGAAGCGTCTGGAATCCTTCGACCTCGAGGAGGAGGCCGAGCGCCTCCGCGAGATCATCCGCACCGGCAAGGGCCAGAAGAAGACCCGCGCGCTCAAGCGCCTCAAGGTCGTCTCCGCGTTCCTGCAGACCAGCAACAGCCCCAAGGGCATGGTGCTGGACTGCGTGCCGGTCATCCCGCCGGACCTGCGTCCGATGGTGCAGCTGGACGGTGGCCGCTTCGCGACCTCCGACCTGAACGACCTGTATCGCCGCGTGATCAACCGCAACAACCGCCTGAAGCGGCTTCTCGACCTCGGCGCGCCCGAGATCATCGTGAACAACGAGAAGCGCATGCTCCAGGAGGCCGTCGACGCGCTCTTCGACAACGGCCGTCGTGGCCGTCCGGTGACGGGCCCCGGCAACCGTCCGCTGAAGTCGCTGTCCGACATGCTCAAGGGCAAGCAGGGCCGCTTCCGTCAGAACCTGCTCGGCAAGCGCGTGGACTACTCCGCGCGTTCCGTGATCGTCGTCGGTCCGCAGCTGAAGCTGCACCAGTGCGGTCTGCCGAAGGCGATGGCGCTGGAGCTGTTCAAGCCGTTCGTGATGAAGCGTCTGGTCGACCTGAACCACGCGCAGAACATCAAGAGCGCCAAGCGCATGGTCGAGCGCGGCCGCACGGTCGTGTACGACGTCCTCGAAGAGGTCATCGCGGAGCACCCGGTTCTGCTGAACCGTGCGCCCACGCTGCACCGCCTCGGCATCCAGGCCTTCGAGCCGCAGCTGGTCGAGGGCAAGGCCATTCAGATCCACCCGCTCGTCTGCACCGCGTTCAACGCGGACTTCGACGGTGACCAGATGGCCGTGCACCTGCCGCTGTCCGCGGAGGCGCAGGCCGAGGCCCGCATCCTGATGCTGTCCTCGAACAACATCCTCAAGCCGGCCGACGGCCGTCCGGTGACGATGCCGACCCAGGACATGGTCCTCGGTCTGTTCTTCCTCACCACCGACGGCGAGATGCGCGAGCTCAAGGGCGAGGAGCGTTCCTTCTCCTCGGTCGCCGAGGCGATCATGGCCTTCGACGCGGGCGAGCTGTCGCTCCAGTCGAAGATCGACGTCCGCTTCCCGGTCGGCACCATCCCGCCGCGCAGCTGGACGCCGCCGGCGCGTGAAGCGGATGAGCCGGAGTGGCAGCAGGGTGACAGCTTCCGGCTGAGCACCACCCTGGGCCGTGCGCTCTTCAACGAGCTGCTGCCCGAGGACTACCCGTTCGTCGACTACGAGGTCGGCAAGAAGCAGCTCTCCGAAATCGTCAACGACCTCGCCGAGCGCTACCCGAAGGTCATCGTGGCGGCGACGCTCGACAACCTGAAGGCGGCCGGCTTCCACTGGGCGACCCGTTCCGGCGTCACCGTCGCCATCTCCGACGTCGTCGTTCCCGAGGCGAAGAAGGCGATCGTCCACGGCTACGAGGCGCAGGACGAGAAGGTCCAGAAGCAGTACGAGCGCGGTCTGATCACCAAGGACGAGCGCACGCAGGAGCTCATCGCGATCTGGACCAAGGCGACCAACGAGGTCGCCGAGGCGATGAACGACAACTTCCCGAAGACCAACCCGATCTTCATGATGGTGAACTCGGGCGCACGAGGCAACATGATGCAGATGCGTCAGATCGCCGGTATGCGTGGTCTGGTGTCGAACGCGAAGAACGAGACGATCCCGCGGCCCATCAAGGCCTCGTTCCGTGAGGGTCTGTCCGTGCTGGAGTACTTCATCTCCACGCACGGTGCCCGTAAGGGTCTGGCGGACACCGCCCTGCGTACCGCCGACTCGGGTTACCTCACCCGTCGTCTGGTCGACGTCTCCCAGGACGTCATCATCCGCGAGGAGGACTGCGGCACCGACCGCGGTCTGAAGCTGCGGATCGCCACGCGGGAGGCCGACGGCACCCTGCGCAAGGCGGACGACGTCGAGACCAGCGTCTACGCCCGCATGCTCGCCGAGGACGTCGTCATCGACGGCAAGGTGATCGCGCCGGCCAACGTCGACCTCGGTGACGTGCTCATCGAGCAGCTGGTGCACCACGGCGTCGAGCAGGTCAAGACCCGTTCGATCCTGACCTGCGAGTCCGCCGTCGGCACCTGCGCCATGTGCTACGGCCGTTCGCTGGCCACCGGCAAGCTGGTCGACATCGGTGAGGCGGTCGGCATCATCGCCGCCCAGTCCATCGGTGAGCCCGGCACCCAGCTGACGATGCGTACCTTCCACACCGGTGGTGTGGCCGGTGACGACATCACCCAGGGTCTGCCGCGTGTCGTCGAGCTCTTCGAGGCCCGTACCCCGAAGGGTGTCGCCCCGATCTCCGAGGCCGCCGGCCGCGTCCGGATCGAGGAGACCGAGAAGACGAAGAAGATCGTCGTCACCCCGGACGACGGCAGCGACGAGACGGCGTTCCCGATCTCGAAGCGCGCCCGTCTGCTGGTCGGCGAGGGCGATCACGTCGAGGTGGGCCAGAAGCTCACCGTGGGTGCCACCAACCCGCACGACGTGCTGCGCATCCTGGGTCAGCGGGCCGTCCAGGTCCACCTGGTCGGCGAGGTCCAGAAGGTCTACAACTCGCAGGGCGTGTCGATCCACGACAAGCACATCGAGATCATCATCCGGCAGATGCTCCGCCGCGTGACGATCATCGAGTCCGGCGACGCCGAACTGCTGCCCGGCGAGCTGGTCGAGCGCTCGAAGTTCGAGACCGAGAACCGTCGTGTGGTCCAGGAGGGCGGTCACCCGGCCTCCGGTCGTCCGCAGCTGATGGGTATCACCAAGGCCTCGCTGGCGACCGAGTCGTGGCTGTCGGCGGCGTCCTTCCAGGAGACGACCAGGGTCCTCACGGACGCGGCGATCAACGCCAAGTCCGACTCCCTGATCGGCCTCAAGGAGAACGTCATCATCGGTAAGCTCATCCCGGCCGGTACGGGCCTGTCCCGTTACCGCAACATCCGGGTCGAGCCGACCGAGGAGGCCAAGGCCGCGATGTACTCGGCCGTCGGCTACGACGACATCGACTACTCGCCGTTCGGCACGGGCTCCGGCCAGGCCGTTCCGCTGGAGGACTACGACTACGGTCCGTACAACCAGTAGGCGGGTCGGCTGAAGTACCGCAGGGCGGTCACCCCGGGCACAATGGGGTGGCCGCCCTGCGGCGTTCCGCGATCCGTATCCGTGAGCTGTACGAGTGACCCGTACCGGTGACCTGTACCGGTTTCGTGACGCGTAGCCCGTGCTGTAAGGCTTTGCGTGGGCGCATGATGGAATGACGTGTGCAGTCGGGGGAGGTACCTGGTGTCGCAGTCGCCGTATCCGTCGTGGCAGCCCTGGCAGGGGCGAGGCGCTCCACAGCCGTGGGGCGGACCGGGAGGGCCGCAGCAGGGCGGGCCCCCGATGCTGGCCTCGCACGCGGACCGGGAGCGCACCGTGGACGTGCTCCGGGCCGGGTACGCGGAGGGCCGTCTGGAGCAGCAGGAGCTCGAGCGGCGGGTGGCGCGGGCCTACCAGGCCCGTACGGTGGCGGATCTCTCGCTGCTGGTGGCCGATCTGCCGCAGGGCCCCGTGCCGCAGACCGCGGTGGTGCAGCAGCACGCCGTCCCCATGGCGCCGGCGACGTTCCTGCCCCGGCAGAAGACCAATGAGAAGGCGATCGGGTCCATGGTGTGCGGGGTGCTGTGCCTGGCGACGGGCGGGGTGACCGGCATCCCGGCCGTGGTGCTGGGGCACATGGCCCGTACGGAGATCCGGCGCTCGGGGGAGCAGGGGGACGGGCTCGCGGTGGCCGGGCTGGTGCTCGGCTGGCTGTCCGTGGCCGGCTGGGCCGCTTTCCTGTTCCTGTTGGTCATGTTCGGTATCGCGGCGGTGTGACGCCCGGGAGAACGGAAAGGGGCCGGAGCCACCCTTTCGAAGATCATTCCCTTTCCCGGGCTTCACTCGCTCCGCGCGGAGGCGGGGTGACGGCCCATTTGTTTTGACCGCAGCCAATGCTATAGGTACGCTCAGACCTTGTGCCTGGGGTGTGCCCTGGCCTCCGCGTGTGCCGTCAGACCGCGCCGGGGGCTGTGAACGGCCACCGCGATCATGCGCTTCTTTCTGCCTTGCGGCGGGAGTCCGCGGGATTCGACACACCCGACCGCGTGGGTCGGTGACGTTCCAGGTTAGCTGTACCTATCGGCACACAGAAACCGGAGAAGTAGTGCCTACGATCCAGCAGCTGGTCCGTAAGGGCCGGCAGGACAAGGTCGAGAAGAACAAGACGCCCGCACTCGAGGGCTCCCCTCAGCGTCGTGGCGTCTGCACGCGTGTGTTCACCACCACCCCGAAGAAGCCGAACTCGGCCCTCCGTAAGGTCGCGCGTGTGCGTCTGACCAGCGGTATCGAGGTCACTGCTTACATTCCGGGTGAGGGGCACAACCTGCAGGAGCACTCCATCGTGCTCGTGCGCGGCGGCCGTGTGAAGGACCTGCCGGGTGTTCGCTACAAGATCATCCGTGGCTCCCTCGACACCCAGGGTGTCAAGAACCGCAAGCAGGCCCGCAGCCGTTACGGCGCCAAGAAGGAGAAGTAAGAATGCCTCGTAAGGGCCCCGCCCCGAAGCGCCCGGTCATCATCGACCCGGTCTACGGTTCTCCTCTGGTGACCTCCCTGATCAACAAGGTGCTGCTGAACGGCAAGCGCTCCACCGCCGAGCGCATCGTCTACGGCGCCATGGAGGGCCTTCGCGAGAAGACCGGCAACGACCCGGTCATCACGCTGAAGCGCGCTCTCGAGAACATCAAGCCGACCCTCGAGGTCAAGTCCCGCCGTGTCGGTGGCGCCACCTACCAGGTGCCGGTCGAGGTCAAGCCCGGCCGCGCCAACACCCTGGCGCTGCGCTGGCTGGTCGGTTACTCCCGCGCCCGTCGCGAGAAGACCATGACCGAGCGTCTGCTCAACGAGCTCCTCGACGCCAGCAACGGCCTCGGTGCCGCTGTGAAGAAGCGCGAGGACACGCACAAGATGGCCGAGTCCAACAAGGCCTTCGCGCACTACCGCTGGTAGTCGCTACCCACATCGAGACCGAGAGAAGACTGAAGCCTTATGGCTACCACTTCACTTGACCTGGCCAAGGTCCGCAACATCGGGATCATGGCCCACATCGACGCGGGCAAGACGACCACCACCGAGCGGATCCTGTTCTACACCGGCGTGTCGTACAAGCTTGGCGAGACCCACGAGGGTTCCGCCACGATGGACTGGATGGAGCAGGAGCAGGAGCGTGGCATCACGATCACCTCTGCTGCGACGACCTGTCACTGGCCGCTCGAGGACAACGACTACACGATCAACATCATCGACACCCCGGGGCACGTCGACTTCACCGTAGAGGTGGAGCGTTCCCTGCGCGTGCTCGACGGTGCCGTGACCGTGTTCGACGGTGTCGCCGGTGTCGAGCCGCAGTCCGAGACGGTGTGGCGTCAGGCCGACCGTTACGGCGTGCCGCGTATCTGCTTCGTCAACAAGCTGGACCGTACCGGCGCGGACTTCCACCGCTGCGTCGGCATGATCAAGGACCGCCTGGGTGCGCAGCCGTTGGTCATGCAGCTGCCGATCGGCGCCGAGGCCGACTTCCACGGCGTCGTGGACCTGGTCCGCATGAAGGCGCTCGTGTGGTCCGCCGAGGCCGCCAAGGGCGAGATGTACGACGTCGTCGACATCCCGGCCACGCACGTCGAGGCCGCCGAGGAGTGGCACGGCAAGCTGGTCGAGGCCGTCGCGGAGAACGACGAAGAGATCATGGAGCTGTACCTGGAGGGCCAGGAGCCCACCCAGGAGCAGCTGCACGCCGCGATCCGTCGCATCACCATCGCGTCCGGCAAGTCCACCGACACCACCATCACCCCGGTGTTCTGCGGCACCGCGTTCAAGAACAAGGGCGTCCAGCCCCTGCTCGACGCGGTGGTGCGCTACCTCCCGACCCCGCTCGACATCGAGGCCATCGAGGGCCACGACGTCAAGAACCCCGAGGTCGTGATCACGCGCAAGCCGTCCGTGGACGAGCCGCTGTCGGCCCTCGCGTTCAAGATCGCGAGCGACCCGCACCTCGGCAAGCTCACCTACGTCCGGGTCTACTCGGGCCGCCTGGTGTCCGGCACCGCCGTGCTGAACTCCGTCAAGGGCAAGAGGGAGCGCATCGGCAAGATCTACCGCATGCACGCCAACAAGCGTGAGGAGATCGAGTCGGTGACCGCCGGCGACATCGTCGCCGTCATGGGCCTGAAGCAGACCACCACCGGTGAGACGCTGTCCGACGACAAGCAGCCGGTGATCCTGGAGTCCATGGACTTCCCGGCGCCGGTCATCCAGGTCGCCATCGAGCCCAAGTCGAAGGGCGACCAGGAGAAGCTGGGCGTCGCGATCCAGCGCCTGGCCGAGGAGGACCCGTCCTTCCAGGTCCACTCGGACGAGGAGACCGGCCAGACCATCATCGGCGGTATGGGCGAGCTGCACCTCGAGGTGCTGGTCGACCGTATGCGCCGTGAGTTCAAGGTCGAGGCCAACGTCGGCAAGCCGCAGGTCGCCTACCGCGAGACGATCCGCAAGGCCGTCGAACGCGTGGACTACACCCACAAGAAGCAGACCGGTGGTACCGGTCAGTTCGCCAAGGTGCAGATCGCGATCGAGCCCATCGAGGGCGGCGACGCCTCGTACGAGTTCGTGAACAAGGTGACCGGTGGCCGTGTGCCGAAGGAGTACATCCCTTCGGTGGACGCCGGTGCGCAGGAGGCCATGCAGTTCGGTATCCTCGCCGGCTACGAGATGACGGGCGTCCGCGTCACGCTTCTCGACGGTGGCTACCACGAGGTGGACTCCTCCGAGCTCGCGTTCAAGATCGCCGGTTCGCAGGCCTTCAAGGAGGCCGCGCGCAAGGCTTCGCCCGTGCTCCTCGAGCCGATGATGGCCGTCGAGGTCACCACGCCCGAGGACTACATGGGTGAGGTCATCGGCGACATCAACTCCCGCCGTGGCCAGATCCAGGCCATGGAGGAGCGGGCCGGTGCTCGCGTCGTGAAGGGCCTCGTGCCCCTTTCGGAGATGTTCGGCTACGTCGGGGACCTCCGCAGCAAGACGTCGGGTCGCGCAAGCTACTCGATGCAGTTCGACTCCTACGCCGAGGTTCCGCGGAACGTCGCCGAGGAGATCATCGCGAAGGCCAAGGGCGAGTAACGGACTCCGTTCACACGCTTTAGGCTTGACCCCGGAGCCTGCTTGGGGCATTCCGCCGCAAACCCGGTGGAATGCCCCCGGCCCCGGGCTTTCCAGCAAAGATCACCTGGCGCCGATGAGTAAGGCGTACAGAACCACTCCACAGGAGGACCCCAGTGGCGAAGGCGAAGTTCGAGCGGACTAAGCCGCACGTCAACATCGGCACCATCGGTCACATCGACCACGGTAAGACGACCCTCACGGCCGCCATTACCAAGGTGCTGCACGACGCGTACCCGGACCTGAACGAGGCCTCGGCCTTCGACATGATCGACAAGGCGCCCGAAGAGCGCCAGCGTGGTATCACGATCTCGATCTCGCACGTCGAGTACCAGACCGAGCAGCGTCACTACGCCCACGTTGACTGCCCCGGTCACGCGGACTACATCAAGAACATGATCACGGGTGCCGCCCAGATGGACGGCGCCATCCTCGTGGTCGCCGCCACCGACGGCCCGATGCCGCAGACCAAGGAGCACGTGCTCCTGGCCCGCCAGGTCGGCGTTCCGTACATCGTCGTCGCCCTGAACAAGGCCGACATGGTGGACGACGAGGAGATCCTGGAGCTCGTCGAGCTCGAGGTCCGTGAGCTCCTCTCCGAGTACGAGTTCCCGGGCGACGACGTTCCCGTCGTCAAGGTCTCCGCTCTGAAGGCCCTCGAGGGCGACAAGGAGTGGGGCAACACCGTCCTCGAGCTGATGAAGGCCGTGGACGAGTCGATCCCGGCTCCCGAGCGTGACGTCGACAAGCCGTTCCTGATGCCGATCGAGGACGTCTTCACGATCACCGGTCGCGGTACGGTCGTCACCGGCCGTATCGAGCGTGGTGTCCTCAAGGTCAACGAGACCGTCGACATCATCGGCATCAAGCCGGAGAAGACCACCACCACGGTCACCGGCATCGAGATGTTCCGCAAGCTGCTCGACGAGGGCCAGGCCGGTGAGAACGTCGGTCTGCTGCTCCGCGGCATCAAGCGCGAGGACGTCGAGCGCGGCCAGGTCATCATCAAGCCCGGTTCGGTCACCCCGCACACCGAGTTCGAGGCCCAGGCCTACATCCTGTCGAAGGACGAGGGTGGCCGTCACACCCCCTTCTTCAACAACTACCGCCCGCAGTTCTACTTCCGTACGACGGACGTGACCGGCGTCGTGACCCTCCCCGAGGGCACCGAGATGGTCATGCCGGGTGACAACACCGAGATGAAGGTGGAGCTCATCCAGCCCATCGCCATGGAAGAGGGCCTGAAGTTCGCCATCCGCGAGGGTGGCCGGACCGTGGGCGCCGGCCAGGTCACCAAGATCAACAAGTAAGCTCCGGCTGCTTGCTGATCCGACCTGGTAGCTCCACCGCGAGCACCTGAGAGGGCCCGCACGACTTCGGTCGTGCGGGCCTTTTCGTGTTGCAGGGGCCGATGGTGTCAACCTCCATGTCCTGCCTGTCACTCGAACGCGGGAAGGATTGGCATATGCGCGCCGTAGATACGGCATCCCCCCGGTCCTCCTCGTCGTCTGCGCGGACCGGTCCACCGCGACCTGTGGGCGGCCCGGCAGGTGGACATCGGCCCGCCGCAGTGGCCCTCGCTCACCCTGCGCCCTCTGGTCCTGGGGCCGGACAGTCTGCCGGTGATCGCCAGCCCCGACGAGGCCGCTCGCGACATTCCGCTCACGGTCCTGTCGGCGGCTCTGCACCGCCGGGATCCGGGCGCCGATGCCATACTGAATGCGCTGGCAAAGGCACTGAAGGGCTTGTCGGCCGACGACGAGGACACCGCGGGCACCTTCATCGAACTCACCGAACAAGGCCTCGGCAAGACGCCGGCCGCGGATCTCTGGAAGCACCTGATGGCTGTCGACCTCTCTTTCTTCCAGTCGGAGACTGCACAGAGGCTTCGGGCGGAGGGCCGGGTCGAGGGCCGGGCAGAGGACATTCTGCGGCTGCTCGACGGCCGGGGCATCGAGGTGTCCGCGGAGGAGCGGGAGCGTATTGCCGGGTGCGGTGATCTGGCCACGTTGGAGGTCTGGTTCACCCGGGCGATCACGGCCACGTCGGCGGCGGAGGTCTTCGAGGGGGGTAAGGCGGGCTGAGCCGGTTCGGCGGTGCGGCAGCGATGTGTCGGGAAGGGTGGTCATTCGCGGATGCCCGCGAGTTCCACCGCGTGGCGCCGTAGGGCCAGGCCGGCCGGGGCGACGGACGCGAGTGCCGCGAGGAACGCGCAGGCGCCGACGACCGCGCCGATCGTAGGCCACGGCAGCACGGGTGTGGGGCGCACCGGGAGCAGGCCCAGCGCCGCCCGCCTCCCGGTCAGGTCGAGCGCGGCGACGGCCAGTCCCAGGAGCGCTCCGACCGCGACGACCAGCAGCGACTCGGCGCGCACCAGCCGCAGTACCTGCCCGTTGGTGACCCCGGCCAGTCGCAGCACCGCCAGGTCACGGACCCGGTCGGAGGTGGCCGTCACCATCGTGTTGACCAGGGAGATGCCGGTGTGGAGCAGGGCGATGCCGAGCACCGGCAGAAGGCCGGGTCGGGTCGAACGGTTGGTCTCCGGACAGGTGGCCGCGACCCACTCGTCCTCGCCGAGCACCTGACCGCCTGCCGACCGCACCATCTCGCGCAGCCCGGCGGCCACGGCCCCGATGCGGGCCTCTTCGCATGACCGTCAAAGATGGCCCGCGTGGGTCACCGGACCTTCGTCCTCCGGAAAAGGACGATCGTCCAGGCGGTGGCGCAGACGAAGAGCACCGCGTGGACCCAGGGCGCCGAGCCGCCGCTGTCGGAGTCCAGCAAGGTGAGGGTGAACAGCACGGCGAAGACGGCCATGGAGGAGAGGGCGCCGAGGAACTGGTGGCGGGTCCGCTGGACGGCCCGGCCCGGGCCGTCGGTCAGGTCCATGGCGTAGACCTCCACCTGGCCGAGTTCCTGCTGGGCGCCGCGTCCGGTGGCCGCCAGGTGTTCCCGTGCCTCGGTCACATGCCGCTGTGCGGTGCGCAGGGGGAGGCCGTGCCGCCCGTGCAGCAACTCGCCCAGTCGGCGCAGCCATTGCTCGTCATCGAGCCGTCGGCCTTCACCGGGGGAGAACCACCGGTTCACCGCCTGTGCGGGTATGGCCAGCCCGAGGGCGCCGAGCAGTACCCCGCACCCTGCTGCCGCGATCGGGGGGAACGGGAAGGGGTGCGCGTCCCGGATCGCGGGGAGGGCCGCGAGGTGGACGCCGACCGCGGTGATGACGCCGGCGACGGCGCCGTGGAGCCAGGCGGTCCGGGTCCGCCCCGCCGCGCGCAGGGCGGGGAAGACCGCGAAGCCGACGGCCACGAACACGGACGTGGAGAGGGACAGGAGGAGAGCCGAGGCGCCGGACAGTTCCTCACCGTTGAACGTGCCCACCGCGGCCATGATCAGGACGGCGATGCCTCCGGCCACCATGCCCTGCCGGAAATGCGTGGCCGGTGTCCTGCCCTCGAAGTCGCGTGTGCTGCGGTGCCCGGCGTCGACCCGTTCGGTGGCCACCCTGGCGGCGTACTCCTCGGCGGGGCCGAAGAGTTCCTCCGCCCGCTGTCCCGTCTCGGTGACCGCCTCGGCGACCTCCTCCAGCACACGGTTCACCAGCTCGCGCGGCACGCTGTGCACGAGGGTGAGTTCCAGTTCCAGCTTGTCGGTCCAGGCGTCCCGGTCGCTGTGACCCGGCCGGGTACCGGCGGCGGCCTTCGTCATCGGTCCTTCTCCTGTTCGTGAGGTGTGGTGGGGTCGGCCGGGAACGCCGCCACCGTGTCGACCGCCGTGCGGAACTCCTGCCATGCCTGGCGCTCCCGTGCCAGCCGATCCCGCCCCGCATCGGTCAGCCGGTAGTACTTCCGGCCGGGGCCGCCTTCTCCCGGGGCCCAGCGGACCTCGACCGCACCGTCGTCGGCGAGCCGCGTCAGTGCCGGGTACAGCACGGCGCCCTTGACCGTGCCGAGTCCCGATTCCTCGAGCTGTTGGAGCAGCGCGTACCCGTAACTCTCTCCGCGCTCCAGCGTGGCCAGAAGGCACAGCGGCAGGACGGCGCGGAGCCATGCGGGCTGGATGTCGCCCATGCATCGACCTCTTCTTGATCAAGACTAGTCTGAAATTCAGAATAGTCGGGTGTCAAGAGTATGCGGGGGAAGGGAGCCGGGAGCGGGGCTCCGTTGCGGGCGGTCGGCTCAGCGAGGCGATCGACTGTGAGGAAACGGGGCGCCAGAAGACGTGGCGGCTGCTTTGCGCCAGGGGTCAGAGGCAGGAGTCCGGGGCCAAGTGAGGCAGGGCGCCGGTCGCGGCTGACCGGTATGGCGTGGTGGTGCTCGAAAGTGTGAATTGTTCGTGTGGCTCATCGGGGGACCCTGTCGCGATCTAGCGTGATTTGTGGCGGATCGACTACGTGAGGTGACTGTCCGTCGGCTGTCCGGTGCTGTCCGGGCCGTCGGGGCGGTTGGTGCGGGTAGGGCGTCGCGGTGCGACGCGGGACGACGAAGGGGCGCGGCATGACAGTGGACGGCGAGGCGGTACGGCTCAGGAGCGAGGCGGACGAGCCGGGTGGGGAGGCCGATCCGGACGACGAGTGGGGAGTCGCGGTGATCACGACCGTCGGACGGCAACTGAAGCTGCGCCGCGAGGCGGTGGGGATGCGGGTCGCCGAGTTCGGGGCGGCGGCGGGGTACGGGGACGACCTGGTGTACAAGATCGAGGGCGGCAAGCGGATCCCTCGGTAGGAGTATCTGGACAGGGCCGACGAGGTGTTGGGCGCGGGCGGGCTCACCGCAGCGGCCTGGGAGGACGTCAAGAAGGTCCGGTATCCCAAGAGCGTGAGGGCGTTGGCCGAGCTGGAGGCCAAGGCGGTCGAGCTCGGGGTGTATGTCGGGCTCAGCATTCATGGCCTGTTGCAGACACCGGGGCATGCACGCGCCTTGTTCGAAGTGTGGCAGCCGCCGTACTCGGAAGAGGAGGTGGAGCACCTGGTCGCTGCACGCATGGCACGCAGGTCGATCTTCGAGCGTTCCCCGGCTCCGGCTCTCAGCTTCGTCCTGGAAGAGGCGACTCTGCGGCGACGCGTTGGAGGCACAATGGTGTGGCGTCAGCAGCTCGAACATCTGCTGGAGGTGGCGCGGTTGCGTAACGTCACGTTTCAGGTGATGCCGACGAGCGCGGGGGCTCACCCCGGGCTGGACGGCAGGATCGAGGTGCTGAAGTTCGCCGACGGCACGGCGGCGGGCCGCTCCGACGGTGCTTTCAGCGGTCGGCCGACTTTCGATCCGAAGCAGCTGCGGATCCTTGAACTGCGGTATGGGACGATCCGGGCGCAGGCTCTCACCCCACGGGAGTCGCTGGCCTTCATCGAGCAAGTACTGGGAGAGACATGATTCGCAAGGCTTCTGCCGGGAACGTCTCTGAACTGGTCTGGTTCAAGAGCAGCTACAGCGACGGCCCGGACGGCAACTCCTGTGTCGAGGTCGCGACAGCGCCCCGTGCCGTGCACGTCCGTGACTCCAAGAACCTGGGAGGCCCTCAGCTCGCGGTCGCCCTTGAGGTGTGGGCGGGATTCGTGGCGTACGCATCGGGAAGCTGACCGGCGCTCAGCCTCAACTCTTCGGCTTGATATTGGCGTTGAGGTGGAAGAGGTTCGCGGGGTCGTACTTCGCCTTGACTGCCGAGAGGCGTTCGTAGTTCATGCCGTAGCCCTCGCGCAGGAGGTGCTCGCCCTCCTCGAGGAATCCGGGGAAGTTGAGGTAGACGCCTCCGGCGGAGAACGATTTCAGGTCGGCGAAGGTGTCGCGCACCCAGGTCATGTTCTCGGCCGAGTCGGCCTCCGCCTCCCAGTTCGCCTCGATTCCGAGCAGGTAGGGGGCGTCGCGGTTGGCGAAGGCGGTCTCCTCCTCGCCGATGCGGGCCATGGCGCCGCCCTGGTACCAGACGTCGATGGTGCTCTGGGGCGAAGGCGCCGCGGCGGCGCGCTCGGCGAGCCGCTCGATCAGCTCGTCGCCGAGCTCGGGCACGTTCACGGACTTCCAGTAGTAGTGCAGGCCGTCGGGGTAGTCCTCGTCCAGGATCGCCTGGACTTCCGTGTAGGGCATGGGGCCGCTGAGGTCGCAGATCGGGTCGGCGATCTCTCGCAGCGGCTGGAGCAGTCGCTCGCCGTCCGCCGGGTCGCCCGGGTACGGCGCGAGCAGGGCCGTGAAGTCCTTCCCGTGCGCCTCCGGCGGGAAGGGCTCCGCCGGTGGGACCTTCCCGAGGACTCCGATCGGGGCGAAGTCGTCCGGCCGCTGGGACAGGTAGTGCTCGCAGGCCCGCAGCACCTCCTTGGTGCGGTCCGCGGGGTAGAGCACGAAGCAGAGGAAGACCTCCGGCCCGAGGGGATGCAGGCGGTACTCGAACGAGGTGACGACGCCGAAGTTGCCGCCACCGCCCCGGACCGCCCAGAAGAGGTCCTGGTGCCGGCTCTCGTCGGCGACCAGGAGGCGCCCGTCCGCGGTGACCACCCGTACGGACAGGAGATTGTCGCAGCTCAGCCCGTGTTTGCGCCGGAGCCAGCCTATTCCCCCGGACAAGGTCAGGCCGGCTGCCCCCGTCTCCGTCACCACGCCCAACGGAGTGGCGAGCCCATGGCGCTGGGTCTCCCGGTCGATGTCCCCCAACGTGCAGCCGCCCTGCGCGACCGCCCTTCGCCCCTCCGGGTCGACATCGACCCCTCGCATCTCCGACAGGTCGATGACCAGGCCACCGTCGCAGACCGCCTGACCGGCGACTCCGTGTCCGCCCCCGCGCACGGCGACGAGCATCTCGTTGTCGCGGGCGAAGTCGACCGCGGCGACCACGTCCTCGTCGCCCGCGCACCGGGCCACCAGCGCCGGACGCCTGTCGATCATGCCGTTCCAGAGTTTTCGTGCCGACTCGTAGTCGGCCTCCCCGGGCCGGACGACCCGCCCCCGCAACCTGGAGGCGAACGCGTCCACGAGGGAACTCGGAACATCCGCCTCCCTGCCACGCCGCCCCTCCTCCCCCCTGACCGGCGTGCCGCTGTGGCTGTGACTCCCGCTCATGGGGCTCACCTCCCGGTTTTCAGCATCACGCCTGGCAGGAGGAGGTGCCATTCGAGCTCTCTGCGCACCGTGCCGACCGTCCCGCGCTTCGTACGAAGGGTCTCGAATGGCGGACAATTGTGCGAGGCCCTTGGCCTTCCGCTTAACACATGAGTAACACTGAAGGGTCGACTGCTGTATCGAAAATCCACGAGGCGGTCGCCGTCCTGCGCGAGGCAATGGCGCCGCGCGCCCATCACCGGGCCCGTTCCGGTGTCAGCCGCGCCAGAAAGGGACCCCGTGACTTCACGACCCGACTTCACCTCCTCGCTCGAGAACCTGCGTACCGAGATCCTGCGCCGCAATCCGGCCGAACCCGAGTTCCACCAGGCCGCGCGCGAGGTGCTCGACACCCTCGGGCCGGTGCTCAAGGCGCGTCCGGAGTACGCGGAACCGGGGCTCGTCGAGCGGCTCATCGAGCCGGAGCGGCAGATCATCTTCCGGGTGCCGTGGCAGGACGACCAGGGGTGTGTTCACGTCAACCGGGGATTCCGGATCGAATACAACAGCGCCCTCGGCCCGTACAAGGGCGGTCTGCGATTCCACCCCTCGGTGAACCTCGGGATCATCAAGTTCCTCGGCTTCGAGCAGGTCTTCAAGAACGCGCTGACCGGGCTCGGCATCGGCGGCGGCAAGGGCGGCAGCGACTTCGACCCGCAGGGCCGCAGCGACGCGGAGGTCATGCGCTTCTGCCAGTCGTTCATGACGGAGCTGTACCGGCACATCGGTGAGTACACCGACGTACCGGCGGGCGACATCGGTGTCGGCGCCCGGGAGATCGGCTACCTGTTCGGCCAGTACCGGCGGATCACCAACCGCTGGGAGGGCGGCGTCCTGACCGGCAAGCGCGCCGGCTGGGGCGGCTCGCTGATACGGCCGGAGGCGACCGGATACGGCAACGTGCTGTTCGCGGAGGCGATGCTGCACGAGCGTGGCGAGGAACTGGAGGGCCAGACCGCGGTCGTCTCCGGATCCGGAAACGTCGCGATCTACACCATCCAGAAGCTGACGGCCCTCGGCGCCAACCCGGTGACCTGCTCCGACTCCAGCGGCTACGTGGTCGACGAGAAGGGCATCGACCTGGAGCTGCTGTGCCAGATCAAGGAGGTCGAGCGCGGCCGGGTGAGCGCGTACGCCGAGCGGCGTGGCGCCTCCGCGCGGTTCGTGCCCGGCGGGCGGGTCTGGGAGGTCCCGGCCGACATCGCCCTGCCGTCGGCGACGCAGAACGAGCTGAACGCGGACGCCGCCGCCGTGCTCATCCGTAACGGCGTGAAGGCGGTGTCGGAGGGCGCGAACATGCCGACGACACCGGATGCCGTGCAGCTCTTCCAGAAGGCCGGAGTCGCCTTCGGGCCCGGCAAGGCCGCGAACGCGGGCGGGGTCGCGGTCAGCGCACTGGAGATGACGCAGAACGCGTCGCGCACGACGTGGAAGGCCGACCAGGTCGAGAACGAGCTGGCCCGCATCATGACCGACATCCACAACACGTGCGCCGAGACCGCAGACCGCTACGGTGCCCCCGGCGACTACGTCGCGGGCGCGAACATCGCCGGCTTCGAGCGGGTCGCGGACGCGATCCTGGCGCAGGGCGTCATCTGACGGTGCCGGTGCCGAGCGGGGAGGGTCGGGGGGCCTCCCCGCTCGGGCCGGAAGGGGAGTACCCCACATGGCCCTGGTGCCCCACATCCCGGCCGGAGAGACTCGGATCCATGCAGAAGCTCTCCCTCGAGGCCCTCGCCCGCGAGCACCTCGAACGCGCCGCAGCCTCCTCCACCGGTCGCAGCGCGAGCACGGTCCACGGCGGCCACGAGCACACCCTGCGCCAGACCCTCCTCGCCCTGACCGCCGGCACCTCCCTCGCGGAGCACGACAGCCCCGGCGAGGCGACCCTGCTGGTCCTGAGCGGTCACGTCCGCCTCACCAGCGGCGACGCCTCGTGGGAAGGCCGGACCGGCGACCTGCTCGTCATCCCACCGGCCCGCCACGCCCTGGAAGCCCTGGAGGACGCGGCGGTGATCCTCACGGTCGCCAAAAAGGGCTGAGGGGCCCGCGAGGTCCGGCGGGGTCGGCCTCTCCAGCGGTTCACGCGATGGCACGATGTCCGCACAGACGATCGAGTGAACGGGGAGGCCGGCGTCATGGCCCGCTACATGGAGGCGCTGACCGTCGAGCGCGGCGGTTTCCGGATCAAGGTGCCGGAGTCCTGGTGGGAGTTCGACGTACGGCCGGAGTCGCGGGACGACTCGATCCACCGGATGGTGAGTGAACGCCTGCGGCAGCACCCGGAGTTGGCGCCGCACCGGGACACGTACACCGCGTTCCTGCGGAGGGCGGCGGCGGACGCCTGGAAGTCGGGCGCGCTGTACTGCGGCTGCATGGCGGAGAACTTCGGCGGTGACGTACCGATCACCGGCTCGGTGACGGTCTCGCTGGTCGGCGGCCGTACGGGCAAGGGCGATCCGCTGCCCACCGACCCGGCCGCCGTCGCCGCCCGACTCGCCGTCAAGGAGGCCAAGAAGCCGGGTGACTCCTGGCGGAAGGTCACCACCGTCGACATCCCCGGCGTGGGCCCGGCGGCGCGGACGTACGGCATCGAGGACATCCCCGTACCCGGCGACGAACTCGACCGGACCATCCGCGCGGTACTGACCCAGACCTTCATCCCCGTACCCGGCCAGGAGGGCAAGGTCGCCCTGGTGGCGGGCAGCAGCCAGGTCCTCGACCTCGCCGACTCCTTCTTCGACATCTTCGACGCGATCACCTCGACGTTCCGCTTCACCGGCTGAGGGCCGTGGTGGTCGGGTGGGACTGGAAGAGCGGCGAGGGGCTGCTGGGCGTCGACGACCCGGCCGAGTGGGATGCCGCGTTCGAGCGTGGCGAAAATCATCTCGGCACAGCGGCGATCGGGTTGGCCTTCAGCTGTTCGCTGGAGGAGGCGTCGCCACGCGTTGCCAGAGCGATGCGGTTGCCGGACGTCGCTCAGCGCGGGTTCGCGTTCACCGCGGCGGGCACCGCTGCCCAGCTCAACGGGAGACTGACGTCGGAGCTGTACGCCGCGCTGCAGGCGGAAGGTCCCGGCCGCAGGAGCATCGCCGGGAACGCCGTCAGGGACACGCTGACCTTCGTGCCGTTCCGGGACCTGCCGCCCTGGTTCAAGCGGCGGTCGGTGTATTTGACGGTGCGGGACACACTGGAGGGCTGGTGGCTGCGCTCCGAGGACGCGGTCAGTGATGCCCGGCGGGCCCTGCGCGGCCGGCGTCCGTAGGCGCGTCCGCACCGGTCGGCGAGCCCGGTTCGGCATGTCCCGGGCCGAGGCCGTGGCGCGCATCGATGCCGCACACGAAGGGCGCGCGCGTCGGCGCGATCACCGTCGTGTTTGACGTCGGGCGCCCCCGGGGTATTCTCATCCGCCCGATTGGCCAGCCCCCTGCCCTCTGTGGCAAACTAGCGGGGTTGCTCGGTCGAGTGCCGATGCTGCGCGCCTCCCGCCGGGGGGACCGGAAGCGAGTCCCACAGTACTCGTCGTCCCACGCATTGCACCGAGAGGTGCAGGGGCGGACGTACGGGAATCTTCCGGGAAGCGTCAGCGGGGTGCAGGCCAGGCGCCCGGTGGGCCTCTCGCCCCCAGCCGCGGTTCCGGAAGGGTCCGCACTCCCCATACAGGGAAGTTCCGGCAAGGGACATCTGTGTCAGTGGGAGCGCGACACGCCCGACCGCGTGGGTCGGAGGGGAGGGCGGGAACACCGGGTTCCGGAGCGTTTACGAGAGACAGGACTACGAAGTAGCCATGGCGGGACAGAAGATCCGCATCCGGCTCAAGGCCTACGACCACGAGGTCATCGATTCCTCGGCGAAGAAGATCGTCGAGACGGTGACGCGTACTGGTGCGTCGGTCGCGGGCCCGGTGCCGCTGCCCACTGAGAAGAACGTGTACTGCGTCATCAAGTCGCCGCACAAGTACAAGGACTCGCGCGAGCACTTCGAGATGCGCACGCACAAGCGCCTCATCGACATCCTCGACCCGACTCCCAAGACCGTTGACTCTCTGATGCGACTCGACCTCCCGGCCGGTGTCGACATCGAGATCAAGCTCTGAGGGCCGGTGATCTGAGAGATGACCAAGCAGATCAAGGGCATCCTGGGCGAGAAGCTCGGCATGACGCAGGTGTGGGACGAGAGCAACCGCGTTGTTCCCGTCACCGTCGTCAAGGCCGGGCCCAACGTCGTCACCCAGGTCCGTACGAACGACGTCGACGGCTACGAGTCCGTGCAGATCGCCTTCGGTGAGATCGACCCGCGCAAGGTGAACAAGCCCCTCAAGGGCCACTTCGCGAAGGCCGACGTCACCCCCCGTCGCCACCTCGTCGAGCTCCGCACCGCGGACGCCTCCGAGTACACGCTGGGCCAGGAAGTCACCGCTGAGGTGTTCGAGGCCGGCGTGAAGGTCGACGTGACCGCGAAGAGCAAGGGCAAGGGCTTCAGTGGCGTCATGAAGCGCCACAACTTCAAGGGCAACAACTCCTCGCACGGTGCCAAGCGCGTGCACCGCATGCCCGGCTCCATCGGCGGTTGCGCCACCCCGGGTCGTGTGTTCAAGGGCCAGCGCATGGCGGGCCGCATGGGCAACGAGCGGGTCACCACCCAGAACCTGACCGTCCACGCCGTTGACGCGGAGAAGGGTCTGCTGCTCATCAAGGGCGCGGTCCCCGGTCCGAACGGCGGCCTCGTCCTGGTCCGCACCGCGGCCAAGGGGGCCTGAGGTAACGATGAGCACTGTTGACATCCTTTCGCCGGCAGGCGACAAGGCCGGTACCGTCGAGCTCCCCGCGGAGATCTTCGGCGTGGAGAAGGTCAGCATCCCGCTGATCCACCAGGTCGTCGTCGCTCAGTTGGCCGCTGCCCGCCAGGGCACGCACAAGACCAAGACCCGCGGTGAAGTCCGTGGTGGCGGCAGGAAGCCGTACCGCCAGAAGGGCACCGGCCGAGCCCGTCAGGGTTCGACCCGTGCGCCGCAGTTCGCCGGCGGTGGCGTCGTCCACGGCCCGCAGCCGCGCGACTACTCGCAGCGGACCCCGAAGAAGATGAAGGCCGCGGCCCTGCGCCACGCCCTCACCGACCGGGCCCGCCACGACCGCATCCACGTCGTCACCGGCGTGATCGAGGGCGAGACCCCCTCCACGAAGGCCGCCAAGACGCTGTTCGGCAAGATCTCGGAGCGCAAGAACCTGCTCCTGGTCGTCGACCGCGCCGACGAGGCCGCGTGGCTGTCCGCCCGCAACCTGCCCCAGGTGCACATCCTGGAGCCGGGCCAGCTGAACACGTACGACGTTCTCGTCTCGGACGACGTGGTCTTCACCAAGGCCGCTTTCGAGTCCTTCGTCGCCGGCCCGAACAAGGCCAACGACAACGAAGGGAGCGAGGTCTGATGGCTATCCGTCACCCCTCCGTCGCCTCCAAGGCGGCGAAGAAGGCCAAGGAGGCGCGCCTCCAGAAGGCACGCCGCCACGCCACCGAAGGCAAGAACACCGTCATCACCCCGGCGAGCAAGTCGTTCACGGACCCCCGTGACGTCCTGATCAAGCCGGTCGTGTCGGAGAAGAGCTACGCGCTCATCGACGAGAACAAGTACACGTTCATCGTCGCTCCGGGCTCCAACAAGACGGAGATCAAGGAGGCCGTGCAGGCGGTCTTCTCGGTCAAGGTCACCGGCGTCAACACGATCAACCGCCAGGGCAAGCGCAAGCGCACGCGCACCGGCTTCGGCCAGCGCACGGGCACCAGGCGCGCGATCGTGACCCTCGCCGAGGGCGACCGTATCGACATCTTCGGCGGTCCGACCTCCTGACGGAGGTCGGAACGTCCAGATTTCGGAACAAACTTCCGAGGACTGAGAGACAATGGGTATCCGCAAGTACAAGCCGACGACCCCGGGCCGTCGTGGCTCCAGCGTCGCCGACTTCGTCGAGATCACGCGGTCCACGCCGGAGAAGTCGCTGGTCCGTCCCCTGCACAGCAAGGGCGGCCGTAACAATTCCGGTCGTGTGACCGTTCGCCACCAGGGTGGCGGACACAAGCGCGCCTACCGCGTGATCGACTTCCGTCGTCACGACAAGGACGGCGTGCCGGCGAAGGTCGCGCACATCGAGTACGACCCCAACCGCACCGCGCGCATCGCGCTCCTGCACTACGCGGACGGCGAGAAGCGCTACATTCTCGCGCCGCGTGGCCTGAGCCAGGGCGACCGCGTCGAGAACGGTCCCGGGGCCGACATCAAGCCGGGCAACAACCTCGCCCTGCGCAACATCCCGGTCGGTACGACGCTGCACGCCATCGAGCTGCGTCCCGGCGGCGGCGCCAAGTTCGCCCGCTCCGCCGGCGCCTCGGTGCAGCTGCTCGCGAAGGAGGGCCAGATGGCCCACCTGCGCATGCCGTCCGGTGAGATCCGCCTGGTCGACGTCCGCTGCCGCGGCACCATCGGCGAGGTCGGCAACGCCGAGCAGAGCAACATCAGCTGGGGCAAGGCCGGTCGTAAGCGCTGGCTGGGCGTCCGCCCGAGCGTGCGTGGTGTGGTCATGAACCCGGTGGACCACCCGCACGGTGGTGGTGAGGGCCGTACCTCCGGTGGTCGCCACCCGGTGTCCCCGTGGGGCCAGAAGGAAGGCCGTACCCGGGCGCCCAAGAAGGCGTCGAACAAGTACATCGTCCGCCGCCGCAAGACGAACAAGAAGCGCTAAGGACGGGTTGAGATGCCTCGTAGCCTGAAGAAGGGGCCCTTCGTCGACGACCACCTGATCAAGAAGGTGGACGTCCAGAACGAAGCCGGCACCAAGAACGTCATCAAGACCTGGTCCCGTCGCTCGATGATCGTCCCGGCCATGCTCGGCCACACGATCGCGGTGCACAACGGCAAGACCCACATTCCGGTGTTCGTCACCGAGTCGATGGTCGGCCACAAGCTCGGCGAGTTCTCGCCGACGCGCACCTTCCGGGGTCACGTCAAGGACGACCGGAAGTCGAAGCGCCGCTAAAGGCGGGGTGGAATGACCATGACAGACACTGGAAGGACAACCATGGAAGCCAGGGCCCAGGCGCGGTACATCCGCGTCACGCCCATGAAGGCCCGCCGCGTGGTGGACCTCATCCGTGGCATGAACGCCACGGAGGCTCAGGCGGTCCTGCGTTTCGCCCCGCAGGCCGCGAGCGTGCCGGTCGGCAAGGTGCTGGACAGCGCCATTGCCAACGCCGCGCACAACTACGACCACACCGACGCCGACAGCCTCTTCGTTTCCGAGGCGTACGTCGACGAGGGTCCGACCCTGAAGCGGTTCCGTCCGCGCGCCCAGGGTCGTGCCTACCGGATCCGCAAGCGGACCAGCCACATCACCGTGGTCGTCAGCAGCAAGGAAGGAACCCGGTAATGGGCCAGAAGGTAAACCCGCACGGGTTCCGGCTCGGTGTCACGACCGACTTCAAGTCGCGTTGGTACGCCGACAAGCTGTACAAGGACTACGTCAAGGAAGACGTCGCCATCCGTCGGATGATGACGTCCGGCATGGAGCGCGCCGGTATCTCGAAGGTGGAGATCGAGCGCACCCGTGACCGTGTGCGGGTGGACATCCACACCGCGCGTCCGGGCATCGTCATCGGCCGCCGCGGCGCCGAGGCCGACCGCATCCGCGGCGACCTCGAGAAGCTCACCGGCAAGCAGGTCCAGCTGAACATCCTCGAGGTCAAGAACCCCGAGACGGACGCTCAGCTCGTGGCCCAGGCCGTCGCCGAGCAGCTCTCCTCCCGCGTCTCCTTCCGCCGCGCCATGCGCAAGAGCATGCAGTCGGCGATGAAGGCGGGCGCCAAGGGCATCAAGATCCAGTGCGGTGGCCGTCTCGGCGGCGCCGAGATGTCCCGCTCGGAGTTCTACCGCGAGGGCCGCGTGCCCCTGCACACGCTCCGCGCGAACGTGGACTACGGCTTCTTCGAGGCCAAGACGACCTTCGGCCGCATCGGCGTGAAGGTCTGGATCTACAAGGGCGACGTCAAGAACATCGCCGAGGTCCGCGCCGAGAACGCCGCTGCCCGCGCCGGCAACCGCCCGGCCCGTGGCGGTGCCGACCGCCCGGCCCGTGGTGGCCGCGGTGGCGAGCGTGGCGGGCGCGGTCGCAAGCCGCAGCAGGCTCCGGCTGCCGAGGCCCCCAAGGCCGAGGCTCCCGCCGCCGCTCCGGCTGAGAGCACCGGAACGGAGGCCTGACCGACATGCTGATCCCCCGTAGGGTCAAGCACCGCAAGCAGCACCACCCCAGTCGCAGCGGCATGTCCAAGGGCGGAACGCAGGTCGCGTTCGGCGAGTACGGCATCCAGGCGCTGACCCCGGCGTATGTGACGAACCGCCAGATCGAGGCGGCTCGTATCGCCATGACCCGCCACATCAAGCGTGGTGGCAAGGTCTGGATCAACATCTACCCGGACCGCCCGCTGACGAAGAAGCCGGCCGAGACCCGCATGGGTTCCGGTAAGGGTTCTCCGGAGTGGTGGATCGCCAACGTCAAGCCCGGACGCGTCATGTTCGAGCTGTCGTACCCCAACGAGAAGATCGCCCGTGAGGCGCTGACCCGTGCGGCCCACAAGCTGCCGATGAAGTGCCGGATCGTCAAGCGCGAGGCAGGTGAAGCGTGATGTCGGCCGGTACCAAGGCGTCCGAGCTGCGCGAACTGGGTGACGAGGAGCTTCTCGCGAAGCTCCGCGAAGCCAAGGAAGAGCTGTTCAACCTCCGCTTCCAGGCGGCGACCGGACAGCTCGAGAACCACGGCCGGCTGAAGGCCGTCCGCAAGGACATCGCGCGGATCTACACCCTGATGCGCGAGCGCGAGCTGGGCATCGAAACGGTGGAGAGCGCCTGATGAGCGAGAACAACGTGACTGAGACGAACACTGAGGCTCGGGGCTTCCGCAAGAGCCGTGAGGGCATCGTCGTCAGCGACAAGATGGACAAGACCGTCGTCGTCGCCGTCGAGGACCGCAAGAAGCACGGGCTGTACGGCAAAGTCATCCGCAGCACGAGCAAGCTCAAGGCCCACGACGAGCAGAACGCTGCCGGCGTCGGCGACCGCGTCCTCCTGATGGAGACCCGGCCGCTGTCCGCGACGAAGCACTGGCGCATCGTCGAGATCCTCGAGAAGGCCAAGTAGGTAATTCCCGCAAGGGAATTCCAAAAGTACGTTCCTGCGGGGCACCCCTCGCAGGACAGTTCCGCCAGGCTCCAACGGGGCTACCGCGCTTGACTGAGTTCGACTGAAAGCGCGTCAGCCCCGTTGGGGAACCGGCAGACAATCAGGAGATAGACGTGATCCAGCAGGAGTCGCGACTGCGCGTCGCCGACAACACGGGGGCGAAGGAAATCCTTTGCATCCGTGTGCTCGGTGGCTCCGGTCGCCGCTACGCGGGCATCGGTGACGTCATCGTCGCCACCGTCAAGGACGCGATCCCCGGCGGCAACGTGAAGAAGGGTGACGTCATCAAGGCGGTCATCGTTCGCACCGTCAAGGAGCGCCGCCGTCCGGACGGCTCGTACATCCGCTTCGACGAGAACGCCGCCGTCATTCTGAAGAACGACGGCGACCCCCGTGGCACCCGTATCTTCGGCCCGGTCGGCCGAGAGCTGCGCGAGAAGAAGTTCATGAAGATCATCTCCCTCGCGCCGGAGGTGCTGTGAGCATGAAGATCAAGAAGGGTGACCTGGTCCAGGTCGTCACCGGCAAGGACAAGGGCAAGCAGGGCAAGGTCATTGCCGCTTACCCGCGCGAGGAGCGCGTCCTGGTCGAGGGCGTCAACCGGGTCAAGAAGCACACCAAGGCCGCCCCGACCGCCGGTGGTTCGCAGGCCGGCGGGATCGTGACCACCGAGGCCCCCGTCCACGTGAGCAACGTTCAGCTCGTCGTGGAGAAGGACGGCAAGAAGGTCGTGACCCGCGTCGGCTACCGCTTCGACGACGAAGGCAACAAGATCCGCGTTGCCAAGCGGACGGGTGAGGACATCTGATGGCTACCACCACCACTCCGCGTCTGAAGACGAAGTACCGCGAGGAGATCGCGGGCAAGCTGCGTGAGGAGTTCTCCTACGAGAACGTCATGCAGGTTCCCGGCCTCGTCAAGATCGTGGTCAACATGGGTGTGGGCGACGCCGCCCGCGACTCCAAGCTGATCGAGGGCGCCGTGCGCGACCTCACCACGATCACCGGTCAGAAGCCGGCCGTCACCAAGGCCCGCAAGTCCATCGCGCAGTTCAAGCTGCGTGAGGGTCAGCCGATCGGTGCCCACGTCACGCTCCGTGGCGACCGCATGTGGGAGTTCCTGGACCGCACCCTGTCGCTCGCGCTGCCGCGCATCCGCGACTTCCGCGGTCTGTCCCCCAAGCAGTTCGACGGCCGTGGCAACTACACCTTCGGTCTCACCGAGCAGGTCATGTTCCACGAGATCGACCAGGACAAGATCGACCGTGTCCGGGGTATGGACATCACCGTGGTCACCACGGCGACCAATGACGCAGAGGGCCGTGCCCTTCTCCGTCACCTCGGCTTCCCGTTCAAGGAGGCGTGAGCGAGATGGCGAAGAAGGCTCTCATCGCGAAGGCTGTTCGCAAGCCCAAGTTCGGAGTGCGCGGCTACACCCGCTGCCAGCGCTGCGGTCGTCCGCACTCCGTGTACCGCAAGTTCGGCCTGTGCCGCGTGTGCCTTCGTGAGATGGCTCACCGTGGCGAGCTGCCGGGCGTGACCAAGAGTTCCTGGTAATCCGGTAGTTCCGGACTCCCAGGGCTCTCGGTAAGCAACGGGATTCGGCGGGAGGCCCGCTCCACATGGCTTAGGCTTGTGGGGTTGGGCACCTGTCGTGCCCCGAAGCACGCGGGCGACAACCCGCTCATGTTTGCTTACTACGCCGTAGGTCCACCGCGCCGCACCCGTCCCGTCTCGGATCGGGGAGAGGGATGGCGCACCAGGAAACCACGGCGAGAGAGGCCGAAGGCCAATTCATGACCATGACTGATCCGATCGCAGACATGCTGACGCGTCTGCGGAACGCGAACTCGGCGTACCACGACTCCGTGACGATGCCGGCGTCCAAGATCAAGTCTCACATCGCGGAGATCCTCCAGCAGGAGGGCTTCATCACGGGCTGGAAGGTCGAGGACGCCGAGGTCGGCAAGAACCTCGTCCTGGAGCTGAAGTTCGGCCCCAACCGTGAGCGCTCCATCGCGGGCATCAAGCGGATCTCCAAGCCCGGTCTCCGGGTGTACGCGAAGTCCACCTCCCTGCCGAAGGTGCTGGGCGGCCTCGGCGTGGCGATCATCTCCACGTCGCACGGGCTCCTCACCGACAAGCAGGCCGGCAAGAAGGGCGTGGGTGGGGAAGTCCTCGCCTACGTCTGGTAGCGGAAGGGAACGGAGGAAACAGCTATGTCGCGCATCGGCAAGCTCCCCATCGCGGTTCCCGCCGGCGTGGACGTCACCATCGACGGCCGTACGGTCGCGGTCAAGGGCCCGAAGGGTTCGCTGACCCACACCGTGGCGGCGCCGATCGAGGTCGCCAGGGGTGAGGACGGCGTGCTCAGCGTCACCCGCCCCAACGACGAGCGTCAGAACAAGGCCCTGCACGGCCTGTCCCGCACGCTGGTGGCGAACATGATCACCGGCGTGACCCAGGGTTACGTGAAGAAGCTCGAGATCAGCGGTGTCGGTTACCGCGTGCTCGCCAAGGGTTCGAACCTGGAGTTCTCCCTGGGCTACAGCCACCCGATTCTGGTCGAGGCCCCCGAGGGCATCACCTTCAAGGTGGAGTCCCCGACCCGTTTCTCGGTCGAGGGCATCGACAAGCAGAAGGTCGGCGAGGTTGCGGCGAACATCCGCAAGCTGCGCAAGCCCGACCCGTACAAGGCCAAGGGCGTCAAGTACGAGGGCGAAGTCATCCGGCGCAAGGTCGGAAAGGCGGGTAAGTAAGCCATGGCATACGGGCAGAAGATCCTCAAGGGCGACGCCTACAAGCGTGCCGCGATCAAGCGTCGTCACCTTCGGATCCGCAAGAAGGTCGCCGGTACCGCCGAGCGTCCTCGCCTGGTCGTGACCCGCTCCAACCGCCACATCGTGGCGCAGGTGATCGACGACCTGAAGGGCCACACCGTGGCGTCGGCGTCCACCCTGGACGCGTCGATCCGCGGCGGCGAGGCCGACAAGTCCGCACAGGCCAAGCAGGTCGGGGCCCTGGTCGCCGAGCGTGCCAAGGCCGCCGGTGTCGAGGCCGTGGTGTTCGACCGTGGTGGCAACCAGTACGCGGGGCGCATCGCCGCCCTGGCGGACGCCGCCCGCGAAGCCGGGCTCAAGTTCTGAGCCTGCCGTAGCTAGCGGAAACAGAGAGAGGTAATTCCAATGGCTGGACCCCAGCGCCGCGGTGGCGGTGCCGGTGGCGGCGAGCGGCGGGACCGGAAGGGCCGTGACGGCGGCGCAGCTGCCGCCGACAAGACCGCATACGTTGAGCGCGTCGTCGCGATCAACCGTGTCGCCAAGGTTGTGAAGGGTGGTCGTCGCTTCAGCTTCACCGCGCTGGTCGTGGTGGGCGACGGTGACGGCACCGTGGGTGTCGGATACGGCAAGGCCAAGGAGGTGCCGGCCGCCATCGCCAAGGGCGTTGAGGAGGCCAAGAAGCACTTCTTCAAGGTCCCCCGCATCCAGGGCACCATCCCGCACCCGATCCAGGGTGAGAAGGCTGCCGGTGTCGTGCTGCTCAAGCCGGCTTCCCCGGGTACCGGTGTGATCGCCGGTGGTCCGGTGCGTGCCGTGCTCGAGTGCGCCGGTATCCACGACGTGCTGTCGAAGTCGCTCGGCTCCCACAACCAGATCAACATCGTGCACGCGACCGTGGAGGCCCTCAAGGGCCTGCAGCGTCCCGAGGAGGTCGCGGCCCGCCGCGGTCTGCCGCTCGAGGACGTCGCCCCCGCGGCTCTTCTCCGTGCGCGTGCCGGGGCGGGTGCGTAATCATGGCGCAGCTCAGGATTACGCAGGTCAAGTCCTACATCGGCAGCAAGCAGAACCACCGTGACACCCTGCGTTCGCTTGGCCTGAAGAAGGTCAACGACGTGGTCGTCAAGGAGGACCGTCCCGAGTTCCGCGGCATGGTGCACACCGTCCGCCACCTCGTGACGGTCGAGGAGGTCGACTGATCATGGCGGAGCAGAACCCGCTCAAGATCCACAACCTCCGTCCCGCCCCGGGCGCCAAGACCGCCAAGACCCGTGTGGGTCGTGGTGAGGCGTCCAAGGGTAAGACGGCCGGTCGTGGTACGAAGGGCACCAAGGCCCGTTACCAGGTTCCGGAGAACTTCGAGGGTGGCCAGATGCCGCTCCACATGCGTCTCCCGAAGCTGAAGGGCTTCAAGAACCCGTTCAAGACCGAGTTCCAGGTCGTGAACCTCGACAAGCTGGCCGCGCTCTACCCCGAGGGTGGCGAGGTCACCGTCGAGGGTCTGGTGGCCAAGGGGGCCGTTCGCAAGAACAGCCTCGTCAAGGTCCTCGGCCAGGGCGAGATCTCCGTGGCGCTGCAGGTGACGGTCGACGCCGTCTCCGGCTCCGCCAAGGAGAAGATCACCGCCGCCGGCGGTACCGTCACCGAGCTCGTCTGAATCACTCAGGCGTGCCGATGACCTGAACGATCCCGACCGGGGATACCCCACATTTGGGGTATCCCCGGTTGGTCGTTCCAAGGGCGGTGGTCTCGCCGGTAAGGTGGCCTGCACTGCCCACTTTCCCCGGGCGCCCCACTCGGGCACTCCGGAGGGAAGTTGTCCGTTACGTATTCGTCCCTCATCGGAATCTCACGACCACCACCCTTGACGCGGTTGCGCGGGGGTCGCAGGAGGCACCGTGCTCACCGCGTTCGCCCGGGCGTTCAAGACGCCCGACCTGCGCAAGAAACTGCTGTTCACACTCGGCATCATCGTGGTGTACCGGATCGGTACGAACATCCCGATTCCCGGCGTCGACTACCGCAACGTGCAGGCCTGTCTCGACGCGGCCCAGGCGAACCAGGGCCTGTTCGGACTGGTCAACATGTTCAGCGGCGGCGCGCTGCTGCAGATCACGATCTTCGCCCTGGGCATCATGCCGTACATCACGGCGAGCATCATTCTGCAGTTGCTGACCGTGGTGATCCCGCGCCTGGAAGCCCTGAAGAAGGAGGGCCAGGCCGGCACCGCCAAGATCACGCAGTACACGCGTTACCTGACCGTGGCGCTCGCCGTCCTGCAGGGCACCGGCCTGGTGGCCACCGCCCGTAGCGGCGCCCTCTTCCAGGGCTGCCCGGTGGCGAACCAGATCGTCCCCGACCAGTCCATGTTCGTGACCATCACCATGGTCATCACCATGACCGCCGGTACGGCCGTCGTGATGTGGCTCGGTGAGCTCATCACCGACCGCGGCATCGGCAACGGCATGTCGATCCTGATGTTCATCTCGATCGCCGCGACCTTCCCCTCCGCCCTGTGGGCCATCAAGGAGCAGGGCGACCTGGCGGACGGCTGGATCGAGTTCGGCACGGTTCTGCTCGTCGGTCTGGTCATGGTCGGCCTGGTCGTCTTCGTCGAGCAGGCCCAGCGCCGGATTCCCGTGCAGTACGCGAAGCGCATGATCGGCCGCCGGTCCTACGGCGGTACGTCCACCTACATTCCCCTCAAGGTGAACCAGGCGGGCGTCATCCCCGTCATCTTCGCCTCGTCGCTGCTCTACATTCCGGCGCTGATCGTCCAGTTCTCCAACTCCACCGCGGGTTGGGCGGCCTGGATCACGAAGAACCTCGCCGACACCGGGGCCACGCCGCACATCATTCTTTACTTCTTCTTGATCGTGTTCTTCGCGTTCTTCTATGTGGCGATCACCTTCAACCCCGAAGAAGTCGCCGACAACATGAAGAAGTATGGTGGCTTCATCCCGGGCATCCGGGCTGGCCGACCGACCGCTGAGTACCTCAGCTACGTACTCAACCGGATCACCTGGCCGGGCTCGCTGTACTTGGGTCTGATCTCTCTCGTGCCGACGATGGCGTTGGCCGGTTTCGGGGCAAACCAGAACTTCCCGTTCGGCGGGACCAGCATCCTGATCATCGTGGGTGTCGGTCTCGAGACGGTGAGGCAGATCGAGAGCCAGCTCCAGCAGCGCAATTACGAAGGGTTCCTCCGCTGATGCGAATCGTCCTCGTCGGGCCGCCCGGTGCCGGCAAAGGCACCCAGGCCACCCGCCTTGCCGAGAAGCTGAGCATCCCCCACATCTCCACGGGCGACCTGTTCCGCGCCAATATCAGTCGGCAGACCGAGCTGGGCAAGCTCGCGAAGTCGTACATGGACGCGGGCAACCTCGTACCGGACGAGGTCACCATCGCCATGGCGAAGGACCGTATGGAGCAGCCGGACGCCGAGGCGGGCTTCCTGCTGGACGGGTTCCCGAGGAACGTCTCCCAGGCGGAGTCGCTCGACGAGCTGCTGGAGTCCGAGGGCATCACGCTGGAC
Organism: Streptomyces sp. NPDC050388; assembly: GCF_040655635.1. NCBI lineage: Bacteria > Bacillati > Actinomycetota > Actinomycetes > Kitasatosporales > Streptomycetaceae > Streptomyces > Streptomyces sp. NPDC050388. Next base: position 3,704 of record NZ_JBFAKH010000048.1, on the reverse strand, counting down.
GCGGTGCTCGACCTGGAGGCCCCCGAGGCCGAGGTGGTCAAGCGGATCGCCGGGCGGCGGATCTGCCGCAAGGACTCCAGCCACGTCTTCCACGTGACGTACAGCAAGCCGAAGCAGGAGGGCGTCTGCGACGTCTGCGGCGGCGAGCTGTACCAGCGCGACGACGACGCCGAGGAAACGGTGCGCACCCGGCTGGAGGTCTACCACACGCAGACCGAGCCGATCATCGACTACTACCGGGCCCAGGGCCTCGTGGTGACGATCTCGGCGCTGGGTCCGGTCGACGAGGTCACCGGGCGTGCGCTGGAGGCGCTCAACCGCGATCAGTGACGGTGCGCGTCCGGCCGCGGTTCCCTGCGGGGGCCGCGGCCGACGTGTGCGCGGGGAAGGGGCGGACGGCCTCCCCCGTATCGTTGACGGTGTCCGCAGTCTCTCCGGTCCAGAAAGGCCGTAGCCCCCATGGTGCAGATCAAGACCCCCGAGCAGATCGCCAAGATGCGTGAGGCGGGGCTGGTGGTCGCCGCCATCCACGCGGCCACGCGTGAGGCGGCCGTGCCCGGGGCCACGACGAGGGATCTGGACCAGGTCGCCCGCAAGGTGCTCGCCGAGCACGACGCCAAGCCGAACTTCCTCGGCTACGGCGGCTTCCCCGCGACGATCTGCACCTCCGTCAACGAGGTCGTCGTCCACGGCATCCCCTCCGACGATGTCGTCCTCAAGGACGGGGACATCATCTCCATCGACTGCGGCGCCATCATCGACGGCTGGCACGGTGACGCGGCCTACACCGCCTTCGTCGGGTCGGGGCACGCGCCGGAGCTGGTCGAGCTGTCCCGGGTGACCGAGGAGTCGATGTGGGCCGGCGTCGCGGCGATGAAGCAGGGCAACCGGCTGGTCGACGTCTCCCGCGCCATCGAGACCTACATCCGCCGGCAGCCGAAGCCCGGCGGCGGGCGCTACGGGATCATCGAGGACTACGGCGGCCACGGCATCGGCACCGAGATGCACATGGACCCGCATCTGCTGAACTACGTCGACCGCCGCCGGGGCAAGGGGCCCAAGCTGGTGCCGGGCTTCTGCCTCGCCATCGAGCCGATGGTCTCGCTGGGCACCGCGAAGACGCAGGTGCTGGAGGACGACTGGACCGTCATCACCACGGACGGCACCTGGTCCTCGCACTGGGAGCACTCGGTCGCGCTGACGGAGGCGGGGCCGCTGGTGCTGACGGCGCCGGACGGGGGGAAGGCGAAGCTCGCCGAGTACGGGGTGACGGCGGCGCCGGACCCGCTCGCCTGACGGAGGCCTTCACCGCGACCGCCGGTCGGAGACCGGCGCAGCCGCTCGAAGCCTGTGAGGCGCCCCGGGCGCCGAGCCCGCGAGGGGGCGTCGAGGTGGGGAGGCGGGGCCGCTGGTGCTGACGGCGCCGGACGGGGGGAAGGCGAAGCTCGCCGAGTACGGGGTGACGGCGGCGCCCGATCCGCCGGCGTGAGCCCGGAGGCTCGGCGGAAGCCCGCGGGTTAAGGATCTCGCGGGTGGGGCAGACTTCCTCGATTCGTCTTTCGGGGTGCCCTGACGTAGACTGACTCGTCGGCTCTTGTGCATCCGCATGCCTGCATGTGATCACGGTGCGCAGCGGAGTCGATCAAGGTAGTCGATTCGAAGGGCGAAGCGTGGCCAAGAAGCAAGGTGCCATCGAGATCGAGGGCACTGTCGTCGAGTCTCTTCCGAACGCCATGTTCAAGGTCGAGCTCCAGAACGGCCACCAGGTCCTGGCACACATCAGCGGCAAGATGCGTATGCACTACATCCGTATCCTCCCTGACGACCGGGTCGTGGTGGAGCTCTCTCCGTATGACCTGACCCGGGGTCGGATCGTCTACCGGTACAAGTGAGCAAGTAGATCTTGCCCCCTCCCCTCGTGGTGCGGGGGGCACTGAGCCCGGAGAACTTCACATCCCATGAAGGTCAAGCCGAGCGTCAAGAAGATCTGCGACAAGTGCAGGGTGATCCGCCGTCACGGCCGGGTCATGGTTATCTGCGACAACCCGCGCCACAAGCAGCGCCAGGGCTGACCCGCACGATCCACCCTCTGCGACTTTCCCGCAGAACTTCGCGCGACGCGAGCAACATGTTCATACGCAGAGCCCGAGCCGCACGGCTCGACACCCCCGGTCTCGGAGGCTGGGGACCCGGTTCGTACCAAATCGCCGCACCAGGCGAGGACGGCGGCCGGGGGACGGTTCTGCGGAAGACCTCCGACAACTAACTGGAGCCATTGAATGGCACGCGTTTCCGGTGTTGACATCCCGCGCGAAAAGCGCGTGGAGATCGCCCTCACCTACGTGTTCGGCATCGGCCGAACCCTTTCGCAGCAGACGCTGGCCGCTGTCGGCGTCGACCCGAACACCCGCGTTCGCGACCTCTCCGAGGAGCAGCTCGTCGCGATCCGCGAGTACGTCGACAACAACATCAAGACCGAGGGTGACCTCCGTCGCGAGATCCAGGCCGACATCCGCCGCAAGGTCGAGATCGGCACCTACCAGGGTCTGCGTCACCGTCGCGGTCTGCCCGTCCGCGGTCAGCGCACCAGCACCAACGCGCGTACCCGCAAGGGCCCGCGTCGCGCCATCGCCGGCAAGAAGAAGCCGGGCAAGAAGTAGTCCGCAGCGGACACCTGTCCACGGTCTTCGCTGTAGGACCGACCACCTCCCGTAGGAGTTTGTAGATGCCCCCCAAGGGTCGTCAGGGCGCTGCCAAGAAGGTGCGCCGCAAGGAAAAGAAGAACGTCGCTCACGGCCACGCGCACATCAAGAGCACGTTCAACAACACGATCGTGTCCATCACGGACCCGACCGGCAACGTGATCTCCTGGGCCTCCGCCGGCCACGTCGGCTTCAAGGGCTCCCGGAAGTCCACGCCGTTCGCCGCGCAGATGGCCGCCGAGTCGGCTGCCCGTCGCGCGCAGGAGCACGGCATGCGCAAGGTCGACGTGTTCGTCAAGGGCCCGGGTTCCGGTCGTGAGACCGCCATCCGTTCGCTCCAGGCGACCGGTCTCGAGGTCGGCTCCATCCAGGACGTCACCCCGACCCCGCACAACGGCTGCCGCCCGCCGAAGCGCCGCCGCGTCTGAGTCGCCGGTTCGCTCGGTCGGCCTCCTGCTGGGGGTGCGGGGGTCGCCCCCCGCAATGTCGCAGCACGGCTGCCGCCCGCCGAAGCGCCGCCGCGTCTGAGTCGCCGGTTCGCTCGGTCGGCCTCCTGCTGGGGGTGCGGGGGTCGCCCCCCGCAATGTCGC
>NZ_JBFAKH010000048.1:0-315 GCF_040655635.1 Streptomyces sp. NPDC050388 | reverse complement strand
CGCAGCACGGCTGCCGCCCGCCGAAGCGTCGCCGCGTCCGAGCCGTCGGTTCGGTCGTAGTGGGTTTTTCGGGCGGTACGCTCCGTATTCGGGCCGTACCGCCCGTACCCTTGCAGTACCCGCACCTCTCACCGGGTGCGGTTTCCGTCGGGCGTCAAATAGCGGGCGTCCACGAGAGAAGGATTTGATCCACACATGCTGATCGCCCAGCGTCCTTCGTTGACCGAAGAGGTCGTCGACGAGTTCCGCTCCCGGTTCGTGATCGAGCCGCTGGAGCCGGGCTTCGGCTACACCCTCGGCAACTCCCTCCGCCGC
>NZ_JBFAKH010000047.1:0-59773 GCF_040655635.1 Streptomyces sp. NPDC050388 | reverse complement strand
GGGTGGCCACCGGCTCGGTGGCCACCCCCTGATCCATGTCTTCACCGGGGCCCGGAAGCGGGGCCGCACAGCTCCGCCCGGCCCCGCCTCACCTCCTCTGCTTCACTCCCGATCCACCCCTGCCGCCGCGAGGGCTCCCGCGGCGGCTTCCGCTACGTGGGTCGCCGCCACGTCGGCCGCCACGTCGGCCGCAGCGCGAGGGCGCGTTCCCGGACGCCGGCCCACCGGGCCGACACCGCCCACACCACCCGCACCGTCGAGCGCGGGGCGAACAGCGCGCGCAGCCGCGTGCCACGGCCGGCCATGGACCGCAGACCGGCCGTCACCCGGCGCACGTCGTCCGTCGGTCCCACCGCGGGGCCCGGCCGCGGCGCGTAGAGGACCTGCTCCACGGCGTCCGCCACCCGGTGCACCGAGGCCGCGGCATCCAGGTCGAGCCGGCCGAGCCGGACGATCCGGGCCGCCGCCTTGCGCGGGGTCAGTGACTCGTCCGGGGAGACGCCGAAGTCCCACGCGGTGTCGGTCAGCTCGTCCCAGACGGCCAGGACGTGCGCGGTCGCGCCCGCCTCCGAACGGCCGTGCGCGCCCAGGCGCACCGCCCGGGTCCGCAGCCGCCACAACATCGGCGCCAGCGGCAGCACCAGGACGGCGAGACCCGCCGACGCCCACGCCAGCACCGTGTACCACCGGGGCCCGTCGCCGTCGGTGGGCAGCGCCGCCGACGGCGCCTCGCTCTCGCAGCCACCGTCCAGCCTTCGCTGCTCCAGCGTGCAGCCCTCGCGCGACGACGGGGCGGCCGAGGGCTCCGAGGACGCGGCCTCGGACGGCTGGGCCGGGTCGGGCACCGTGCTGTCCGAGGTGTCCGGCACGGTGTAGGAGGGCACCGAACCACGGGTGGGGGTCGGCTCGAAACGGGTCCAGCCCACGCCCTCGAAGTACAGCTCCGGCCAGGCGTGCGCGTCCCGCAGTCCCACCGACACCGAGCCGTTCGCCTGTGGGGTGCCGGGCGCGAAGCCCACCGCGACCCGGGCGGGTATGTCCAGCGACCGGGCCATCGACGCCATGGCGAAGGAGAAGTGGACGCAGAAGCCCTCCTTGTCCCTCAGGAAGCGGGCGATCGCCTGTGAGCCGCTGCCGACGGCGACCTCGGTGTCGTACTTGAAACCGCCGGTCGAGGCGAAGTACTCCTGGAGCCTGACCGCCCGGTCGTAGTCGTTCGTCGCCCCCTCGGTGACCTGGCGGGCGGTCCGGGACACCAGCGTGGGCAGCGAGTCCGGCAGCTCGGTGTAGTCCCGCTTCAGGGCGGCCGGCGGCGCCGACGCGTCGGCCAGCTGCTCCGCCGTGGGCCGTATGTCGAGGCTGCGCACGCCGTAGGTCAGTCCCCGGGTTTTCTGGCCGTGGTCGCCGACCAGCGTCATCCCGACGGGCTCGTAGCGCCAGTTCCCCCTGATGTCCACGCCGCTCGGTGGATACGGCATCGGCAGCCAGTCCTGCCCGTACCAGTCGGCGGTCGAGACCGTCGTGGAGATCTCCGCGCGCTCGACGTCCGGGCCGAGGCCGGCCGGAGTCGGGAAGGCGCCGTCGGGCACGGTGGTGATGGACCGCTTGGACGGCTTCCAGGTGGTGCCGTCGAAGTCGTCCAGGGAGACGATCCGCAGGTACAGGTCCGATACGTCCTCCATCTCGGTGCGCACGGACATGACCTGGCGGTCCTCGTCCACGTTCAACGAGTCGCGCAGCGACACCAGCGGGTTCACCGCGGAGATCGTGCCGCCCCCGCCGGAGCCCGAGCCGACGCCCGAACCCGCAGGGTCCAGCAGGCCGCCGTTCATCGTGGGCAGGGCGAGCGGCGCCACCAGGGCGATGCCCACCGCCAGCAGCCCGATCCGCCGGCCGGTGCGTACCGGGGCGGAGGCTCCGGTCGACTCGGTGGCCGGGCCCCGCGCCGCCCCGCCGAACACCCGCCCCCACTGGGAGAGCCGGTCGCGCCCCTCGGCGAGGAGCAGCGTCAGATAGCCGACCGCCGCCAGCAGGAACCACAGCCAGCCGTCGCCGCCGTCGTCGGACAGTCCCGCGGCCACCGAGTACAGCGCGAGCAGCGGAAGCCCGGCCGGGGCCGCGCTGCGGAAGGTCACCGCGAGGGTGTCCACCAGCAGCCCGATCAGCAGGACCCCGCCGATCAGCATCAGCCGGATGCCGTCGGACAACGGCGCCGGTATCGCGTAACGGCCGACGTCGGTGCCGCCCTGTTCGAGCAGCTCGGCGAAGAAGCGGAAGGCGTCAGGCCCCGGAACCAGGCCGGCGAACGCGTGCTCACGCGCGAACACCAGCGTCAGCAGCACGAGCGCGACCAGAGCCTGCACGGCCACGGTCAGCGGGCGGGCCAGCGGCACCCGCCGGGCCAGTGCGCCCGCGCCGGACTGCACGGCCAGGAGAAAGGCCGCCTGCACGATCCAGGAGGCCGGCTTGACCAGGGGCAGCAGCGCGCACGCGGCCAGCAGCGTGGCCGCCCACGAGGCCAGCGTCAGCCGTAGTCGTCCGCTCACCCTGCTCCCTCCCCACCACGCGCCGCCGCCAGACCGAACCGCTCCCGGTCGGCCAGCCGCCACTGCTCCTCCAGGGAGGCGCCCCGCGGCACGCTCACGGCCGTCCAGCCCGCTTCGCGCAGCATCCGCAGCCGCTCCCCGCCCCCCTCCGACGGGTCGTACACGGACGGGTCGTACACGTCCGACGGTTCCCGCAGCCAGGTCCCGCTGTCCAGGACGAAGGCGACGGCGCCCCCGCTGCGCTGCCGCATCCGGGCGAGCACCGCCGCCTGCTCCTCGTCGAGGTCGCCGAGGAAGGCCACCAGCAGCCCCTCGTTCCCCCCGCGGACCATGTCGTACGCCCGGGACAGGCCCGCCCCGTCGGAGTGGTCGACCACGGCGAGGGTGTCCATCATCAGCCCGGCCGCGTCCGCCGACTCCTGGCTCGCGCCCGCGAACCCGTCGGAGCCCTCGCCCGGCACCGAGTTGCCGGTGTCGGTCAGCAGCCGCACCGAGAAGCCCCGCTCCAGCAGGTGCACCAGGACGGAGGCCGCGCCCGACACCGCCCACTCGAACGCCGAGTCGGGCCCCGCGCCGTCGTAGGCGATGGCACGGGTGTCCAGCAGCACCGTGCAGCGGGCCCGTTGCGGCTGCTCCTCGCGGCGCACCATCAGCTCGCCGTAGCGCGCGGTGGAACGCCAGTGCACCCGGCGCAGATCGTCGCCGTAGCGGTAGCCGCGCGGGATCACGTCGTCCTCGCCGGCCAGCGCCAACGAACGCTGCCGTCCGTCGCCGTACCCCTTCGCCTCACCGCTCAGCCGCACCGGCGGCAGCGGCTCCACGCGCGGGATCACCGTCAGCGTGTCGTACGTCGAGAAGGACCGAGTCAGCTCGCACATCCCGAACGGGTCGGACAGGCGCAGCTGCAGCGGGCCGAGCGGATAGCGGCCGCGCAGGTCGGAGCGGACCCGGTAGGACACCTCGCGGCGGCCGCCCGCCTCCACCCGGTCCAGCACGAACCGGGGACGCGGCCCGAGCACGTAGGGCACCCGGTCCTGGAGCATCAGCAGACCCGTGGGCATGCGGGAGACGTTGTCCATCCGCAGATGCACCCGCGCCTCGGAGCCGGCGGGCACCCGCGCGGGGGACAGCCGGCGGCTGCCCGCGACCCGGTAGCGGGTGCGGTAGAGCACGCCCGCGCACATCAGCGGCAGCACCGCCAGCAGCAGCCCGACCCGCAGCAGATCGCTCTGCCCGAGCACGTAGGCGCAGGCCGTGGCGGCCACACCGGCGGCCAGGAAGGAGCGCCCGCGGGTGGTCAACCCGGCCAGAGCCGTGCGCAGGCCGCCCCTGTCACCGCGGTCGCCCTCCGCGCGGGCCGATCCCGCGGTGGTCATCACAGCCTCCGCGGCTGTTGCCGGCCGTACCCGAGACCGCCCCGGCCCAGACCGATGCCGGCCTGCTGCGGGGCGGCGGCGGGCATCGGGGTGCGCTGCAGGATCTCCTGGACCACCTGCTCCGCGGTGCGGCGGTTGAGCTGGGCCTGGGCGGTGGGCAGCAGCCGGTGGGCCAGCACGGCCACGGCGAGCGCCTGCACGTCGTCCGGCAGGGCGTAATCCCGGCCGTTCAGCGCCGCGGACGCCTTCGCCGCGCGCAGCAGGTGCAGTGTCGCGCGCGGCGAGGCGCCGAGTCTGAGGTCGGGGTGCGTGCGGGTGGCGGCGACCAGCTCCACCACGTACCGGCGTATCGGCTCGGCGACATGGACGGCGCGCACCGTCTCGATCAGCTTCAGGATCTCGTGCGCGTGGGCCACCGGCTGGAGGTCCTCCAGCGGGGAGACCCCGCCGTGCACGTCCAGCATCTGCAGTTCGGCCTCCGCGCTCGGGTAGCCGACCGAGACCCGGGCCATGAACCGGTCGCGCTGGGCCTCCGGCAGCGGATAGGTGCCCTCCATCTCGACCGGGTTCTGCGTCGCCACCACCATGAAGGGGCTGGGCAGCTCGTAGGTCCTGCCGTCGATGGTGACCTGGCGCTCCTCCATCGACTCCAGGAGCGCGGACTGCGTCTTCGGCGACGCGCGGTTGATCTCGTCACCGATCACCACCTGCGCGAAGATGGCGCCCGGCTTGAACTCGAAGTCCTGACGCTGCTGGTCCCAGATGGACACACCGGTGATGTCCGACGGCAGCAGGTCCGGTGTGAACTGGATGCGCCGCACCGAGCAGTCGATGGACCGTGCCAGTGCCTTGGACAGCATCGTCTTGCCGACTCCCGGAACGTCCTCGATGAGCAGATGCCCCTCGGCGAGCAGCACGGTCAGCGAGAGCCGTACGACCTCGGGCTTGCCCTCGATCACGCTCTCCACCGAATCCCGCACCCGCTCGGCCACGGCGGTCAGGTCATCCCCCACGCTGGGCCGCGCTCGCGTGGGGGAACCCCCAAGGCTCGCTCGATCGTCATAGGTCGGCACCCGGCCCTCCTCGGCCTTTCCCCCCGCTCCCAAGGAACAAGGGCCCCAAATGTCCGGGCGGCACCTTGCTGTGCGGCCCGGCTCACCCCGAATCACGGACACCGCGCGGGAAAAGTTCCGCGCGGCATCACTCCCGCATTCTTGCCGCCGTTACCGATTCGTGTCACTCGCCTGTGGACAACCGGCGGCGATATGTCAGGTCATGTGACCTTTGTGGGGCCGGAGGTCGGCCGTCCTCGGGGTGGGGCAGCAGGTCAGGCGGGGTCGATCTCGCGCAGCAGGCCGGTCTTCACGTCGAAGACGAACCCGCGTACGTCGTCGGTGTGCAGCAGGAACGGCGAGGTGCGCACCCGCTGCATCGACTGCCGTACGTCCTGGTCGACGTCGCGGAAGGACTCCACGGCCCAGGCCGGACGCTGACCGACCTCCATCTCCAGGTCGTGCCGGAACTCCTCGGTGATGGACTCCAGGCCGCAGTTGGTGTGATGGATGAGCACCACGCTGCGGGTGCCCAGCGCGCGCTGGCTGATGGTCAGCGACCGGATCACGTCGTCGGTGACCACACCGCCCGCGTTGCGGACGGTGTGGCAGTCGCCGAGTTCGAGGCCGAGCGCGGCGTGCAGGTCGAGCCGGGCGTCCATGCAGGCCACCACGGCGACGCGCAGAACGGGGCGGGCGTCCATCCCGGGATCGGTGAAGGCGCCGGCGTACTGCTCGTTGGCGTCGACCAGGCGGTCGGTGACCGTGCCGTGGCCGACCGTCACACTTCCGGAACTCGCGGGAACCGATGCAGAAGTCGTCATAGCCATGACGGTACTGGCCACGTGCTCTCCGGTCCTGCTGTGAGACAGGACAAAGAACGTCATCATGCTTTGGAGTGAGATGACCCACAAGGGTGGCGTGATCCTCCTCGTACGGGTGGTTTCCCTCGACGCGGGGTGTCGTCGGGCCGAGGGCCGCGCCGCACAGGCCGGTTGATTGACCGGGCGAAACCGTGGACTAAAGTGACGCGCAGCGGGGAGGCGAGACTCTCCCCGCTGCACTGATTTCCCCCGGAGACCCGGGCAGCGTCCCGGAGATCTCCCCGCGTGCGCTGCGCGTACGTACGGCTCGGCCCCCTCCCGTTCCCGGCCGGCTGACGCCTCCGGCGCCGGCAGACCGCCCCGTCCACACCGGGGGAGGGGCGGGGACCCGGCGGTGCGTCACGGCCGCGCCGGACCTTGAGAGGGCCCAGATCCAATGGGGCGCGAAGCGTTTGCGAACACGGGCGGGCAGAGTCGGCACGTTCCGGTGATGCTCCAGCGGTGCCTGGACATGCTGGCGCCCGCCCTGGAGCAGCCGGGAGCGGTGGTCGTCGACTGCACCCTCGGTCTCGGCGGCCACAGCGAGGCCCTGCTGACGCGGTTCCCCGAGGTGCGGCTGGTCGCCCTGGACCGGGACAAGGAGGCCCTGCGCCTGTCCGGCGAGCGGCTCGCCCCGTTCGGCGAGCGCGCCACCCTGGTGCACGCCGTCTACGACGAACTCCCCGAGGTGCTCGACCGGCTCGGCATCACGCGCGTGCAAGGCGTCCTGTTCGACCTGGGGGTTTCCTCCATGCAGCTCGACGAGGCCGACCGGGGCTTCGCCTACGCCCAGGACGCCCCGCTCGACATGCGCATGGACCAGACGACCGGCGTCAGCGCCGCCGACGTCCTCAACACCTACCCGCCCGGTGAACTCGTCCGCATCCTGCGCGCCTACGGCGAGGAGAAGCAGGCCAAGCGGATCGTGGCCGCGGTGGTGCGCGAGCGGGAGAAGGAGCCGTTCACCACCAGCGCACGCCTGGTCGAGCTGATCCGGGACGCGCTTCCGCAGGCCGCCAAGCGCACCGGCGGCAATCCGGCGAAGCGCACCTTCCAGGCCCTGCGCATCGAGGTCAACGGCGAACTCTCCGTACTGGAGCGGGCCGTCCCGGCCGCGGTGAAGGCGCTCGACGTCGGTGGCCGGATCGCCGTGCTGTCGTACCACTCCCTGGAGGACCGGCTGGTCAAGCAGGTGTTCGCGGCGGGCGCCGCCACCACCGCGCCCGCCGGGCTGCCCGTCGTCCCCGAGCGCTACCAGCCCCGGCTCAAGCTGCTCACGCGCGGTGCCGAACTTCCCACCGAGGAGGAGATCGCCGAGAACCGGCGGGCCGCACCCGCGCGGCTGCGGGGCGCCCAGCGGATCAGGGAGCACCTTGAATGAGACGTGTGAGGCGGAGGGGGCACGTGAGACGGTCACGACACGTGAGCCTGGCGCCGTGCAGGGCATGCGGGGGCGGAAGGCAGGCGAACCCAGGGGAGCGTGAGTGAGCAGGAAACCCGAACTGAAGGGGAGGGCGGCCCGTCTCGCGAGGCTCCTCCCCACGGGACGGGCCCAGGCGGCCCGCACCCCCTTCGTGCTGCTCGTCGTCCTTCTCCTGGGCGGTGGCCTGATCGGGCTCCTGGTGCTGAACTCGGCCCTCAGCGAGGGCGCGTTCGAACTCGACGACCTCAAGCGGGAGACGAAGAACCTCACCGACGAGGAACAGGCCCTGCAACGGGACATCGACGCCTACTCCGCTCCCGACGCCCTGCAGCGCCGCGCACGCGAACTCGGCATGGTGCCCGGCGGCGACCCCGTCTTCCTGAGCCCCGACGGCAAGGTCAAGGGCGCTCCCGCCCCCGCCCCCGCCTCCGCCGCCCGTGCCCCCCTGGTGATCCCCCCGGAGGCACTGGCCACCGCGACGGCCCCGCCCCCCTACGCGGTACCGAGCATCACAGCCGTTCCCCCGACCACCGCGGTCACGCCCACGCCCGCATCGACTCCCGGCAGGTGACGGAAGTGGCCGACAACCCCGACAACGCCTCCGGACAACCGCCGCGCCGCCGCGTGCCCGGACCCGCCGGGCCCGCCCGCCCGAGCGCCCGGCGGCGCCCCGGGCCCGGCCACCGCCCGGCCCGCCGCCCCGCCCCGCCCCGCCCGGCGGCCCCGAAGGCCCTCCGGCTGGGCAGCCCGCGCCCCCGCCTGCGCCTGGTCGGCCTGGCCCTGACCCTCGTCCTGGGCGTCTTCGTCGTACGCCTGCTCCAGGTGCAGGCCGTCGAGGCCGACACCTATGCGGCGAAGGCCGGACAGAACCTCCAGGTCGGCCAGGTGCTGGACGCCGAGCGCGGCGAGATCACCGACCGCAACGGCGTCGCCCTGGCGACCAGCGAGGACGCCTACGACATCACCGCCGACCCCACGATGTTCGCCCCCGACCAGCTGGAGATCGCCGACGGCCCCGAACAGGCCGCCGCCCTCCTCGCCCCGATCCTCGGCCAGGACCAGGACAAGCTGGTCGAGAAGCTGCGGCCGGACAACAAGGCCCTGCGCTACGTCAAACTCGCGAGCCGGCAGACCCCGCAGGTCTGGAGGCAGATCAAGGACCTGAAGGCCGCGTTGGCGAAGAAGGCGGAGACCGACACCTCCTCCGCCAACGTCCTCGCGGGCGTCCTGTCCGTGCCCACCAGCAAGCGGGTCTACCCGAACAACGAACTCGCCGCCGGGATACTGGGCTGGGTCAACGCCGAGGGCAAGGGCGGCGGCGGCATCGAGCTCCAGCTGGACAAGCGGCTGGCCGGTGAGGACGGCAGCATCCGCTTCGTCCAGTCCGGCGGCCGTCTGGTGCCGACCGCGGGGTCCAGCGAGACACCGGCCGTGCCCGGCAGCGACGTCGAGCTCACCATCGACCGCGACATCCAGTGGGCCGCGCAGAACGCCATCAGCGAGCAGGTCGAGGAGTCCGCGGCCGACCGCGGCTACGTCATCGTCCAGGACACCCGCACCGGTGAGATCCTCGCCATGGCCAACGCGCCCGGGTTCGATCCGGGCGACCTCTCCGAGGCCGATCCGGCGGCGCTCGGCAACGCGGCCCTCCAGGACGCCTTCGAGCCCGGCTCCACCGCCAAGGTCATGTCGATGGCGGCCGTACTGGAGGAGGAGGCGGCCACCCCGCAGACGCACGTCGTCGTGCCCAACCGGCTGCACCGCGGCGACCGGCTGTTCAAGGACGACGTCGACCACCCGACCTGGTACCTGACGCTCAACGGGGTGCTCGCCAAGTCCAGCAACATCGGCACCATCCTGGCCACCGGCCAGCTCGGCAAGACCCAGACCCAGGCCAACAAGGTCCTCTACGACTACCTGCGCAAGTTCGGCCTCGGCAACCACACCGGACTCGGCTTCCCCGGCGAGACCAAGGGCATCCTCGCCCCGCCCGACGCCTGGTCGACCTCGCAGCAGTACACGATTCCTTTCGGCCAGGGCGTGTCCGTCAACGCCATGCAGGCCGCGTCCGTCTACTCGACCATCGCCAACGGCGGCGTACGCATCGAACCCACGCTCGTACGCGGCACCAAGGGACCCGACGGACGCTTCACCCCCGCCCCGGAGCCCGAGAAGTCACGGGTGGTCAGCGAGAAGACGGCGAAGACCCTCGCCCGGATGCTGGAGTCGGTCGTGGACGACGAGGAGGGCACCGGAACCAAGGCGCGCATCCCCGGCTACCGGGTCGCGGGGAAGACGGGGACGGCCAACCGCGTGGATCCGGCCACCGGCAAGTACCACGGCTACACCTCCTCCTTCGCCGGGTTCGCACCCGCCGACAAGCCCCGGATCACCGTCTACTGCGCCATCCAGAACGCCACCGAGGGCAGTTACTTCGGCGGCCAGATCTGCGGACCCGTCTACAAGAAGGTCATGGAGTTCGCCCTCAAGACCCTCCAGGTACCGCCGACCGGTGCCGAACCGGCCAACCTCCCGGTCACCTTCAAACGCTGACCGGCCGCGAACCCCTCGCGTCCGGCCGGCACGGAACCACCCAGGAACAGCCCGTGACAACGATCACCCCCGATCCCGGGAACCGGGACACCCCCCGCCGCGTACCGGACCCCTCGTCCACGCCGCTCCCCCCGTCACCCCCGCCGGACGGGACCGCGGGCGAGCCCCGCTTTGGCTCCGCGACGGGTGCGCCCGGTACGCTCACCGCCGTGCCACACGCTGATCAGTCGCAAACCACTCAGAAGGGTCAACCCGTGACATTTCCCGGGCCGCCCCGGCCGGCGCGGGTGTCCGCCACACCCCTCGCGGAACTCGCCGGTCAACTGGGTGCCACCGCACCGTCCCGGACCGCCGACGTCACGGGCATCACCCATGACTCGCGCGCCGTGCGTCCCGGCGACCTGTACGCCGCCCTCCCCGGCGCCCGCGTGCACGGTGCCGACTTCGTCACCCAGGCCGCGGGCCTCGGCGCGGTCGCCGTGCTCACCGACCCGAGCGGTGCCGAACGCGTCGCCGCGGCCGGGCTGCCCGCGCTGGTGGTCGACGACCCCCGCGGGGAGATGGGCGAACTGGCGGCCACGATCTACGGCCACCCGGGCCGCGAGCTGCTCCAGATCGGCATCACCGGCACCTCCGGCAAGACCACCACCGCCTATCTCGTCGAGGGGGGCCTCAGGTCTGTCCACAGCACGGGGCTGATCGGCACCGTCGAGATGCGCGTGGGGGACGAGCGCATCAAGTCCGAGCGCACCACGCCGGAAGCCACCGACCTCCAGGCCCTGTTCGCCGTCATGCGCGAACGCGGGGTCGACGCGGTCGCCATGGAGGTCTCCAGCCATGCCCTGGTGCTGGGCCGGGTGGACGCCTGTGTCTTCGACATCGCCGTCTTCACCAACCTCAGCCCGGAACACATGGAGTTCCACTCCGACATGGAGGACTACTTCAGGGCCAAGGCACAGCTGTTCACCCCGGAGCGCAGTCGGCTCGCCGTGGTCAACGCCGACGACGAGTACGGCCGCCGCCTCACCAAGGAGGCCGGCGTCCCCGTCATCACCTACTCCGCGGAGGGGCACCCCGACGCCGACTGGCGCGCCGAGGACGTCGAGGTCGGCCCGACCGACTCGACGTTCACCGTGATCGGGCCCGATGACGAGCGGATCACCGCCCGGTCGCCGCTGCCGGGCCCGTTCAACGTGGCCAACACCCTCGCCGCGATCGTCGCCCTCGCCGCCGCCGGACTCGACCCGCAGGCCGCCGCCGACGGTGTCGCCGCCGTCCCCGGCGTGCCCGGCCGGCTGGAGCGGGTGGACGAGGGGCAGCCGTACCTCGCGGTGGTGGACTACGCCCACAAGACCGACGCCGTCGAGTCGGTGCTGCGCGCCCTGCGCAGGGTCACCGAGGGCAAGGTGCACGTGGTGCTCGGCTGCGGCGGCGACCGGGACGTCACCAAGCGTGAGCCGATGGGCGCCGCGGCGGCCCGGCTCGCCGACACCGCCGTACTGACCTCCGACAACCCCCGCTCCGAGGACCCCCTCGCCATCCTCGCCGCCATGCTCCAGGGCGCGGCCTCCGTGCCCGCCCACGAGCGCGGTGAGGTGCAGGTCTTCGAGGACCGGGCTGCGGCGATCGCCGCAGCCGTCGCCCGCGCGCAGCCCGGCGACGCCGTGCTGGTCGCGGGCAAGGGCCACGAGCAGGGGCAGGACATCGCCGGGGTGGTGCGTCCCTTCGACGACCGCCAGGTGCTTCGCGAAGCTATCCAGCAGACCCAGGGATGAACTTGTGATCGCCCTCTCCCTCGCCGAGATCGCCGAAGTCGTCGGCGGGCAGACGCACGACATACCGGATCCGTCCGTCCAGGTCACCGGAGGTGTCGTCCGGGACTCGCGGGAGGCGGGCCCGGGCAGCCTCTTCGTCGCCTTCGTCGGCGAACGCGTGGACGGCCACGACTTCGCGGCCGCGGTCGTCGAGGCGGGCGCGGCCGCCGTGCTCGCCTCCCGCCCCGTGGGCGTGCCCGCGATCGTCGTCGACGACGTCCCAAGAGCGCTGGGCGCCCTCGCCCGGCACGTCGTGCAGCGCCTCGGCGCGACCCTCGTCGCGCTCACCGGCTCGTCCGGCAAGACCAGCACCAAGGACCTCATCGCGCAGGTGCTGCGGCGCAAGGCGCCCACCGTCTTCACCCCCGGATCGCTCAACAACGAGATCGGGCTGCCGCTGACCGCGCTCACCGCCACCGAGGAGACGAAGTTCCTCGTGCTGGAGATGGGCGCCCGCGGGATCGGTCACATCCGGTACCTCGCCGGCCTGACGCCCCCGAAGGTCGGCCTCGTCCTCAATGTCGGCACCTCCCACATCGGCGAGTTCGGCGGCCGGGAGCAGATCGCCCAGGCCAAGGGCGAGATGGTGGAGGCCCTGCCGTCGGCCGAGGAGGGCGGCACCGCGATCCTCAACGCGGACGACCCGCTCGTACGTGCCATGGAGTCCCGTACGAAGGCGAAGGTGCTCCTTTTCGGAGAGACCGACGAAGCGGACGTTCGGGCCGAGAACGTGCGACTCACGGACAGCGGACAGCCCTCGTTCAGGCTTCACACACCCTCCGGTGCAAGCGATGTGACCATGCGCCTGTACGGTGAGCATCACGTGTCGAACGCGCTCGCCGCGGCCGCCGTCGCCCACGAGTTGGGCATGTCCGCAGAAGAGATCGCACTCGCGCTCTCCGAGGCGGGCTCCCTCTCCCGCTGGCGGATGGAGGTCACCGAGCGCCCGGACGGCGTGACGGTCGTCAACGACGCCTACAACGCGAACCCCGAGTCCATGCGAGCCGCCCTGCGCGCGCTCGCGGCCATGGGCAAAGCCTCACAGGCGAAGGGGGGCCGTACGTGGGCGGTGCTCGGCAAGATGGCCGAGCTCGGGGACGAGGCGCTCGCCGAGCACGACGCGGTCGGACGGCTCGCCGTCCGGCTCAACGTCAGCAAGCTCGTCGCGGTCGGGGGCAGGGAAGCCGCCTGGCTGCAACTGGGCGCATATAACGAGGGTTCGTGGGGTGAGGAGTCGGTGCACGTGTCCGACGCACAGGCGGCAGTCGACCTGTTGCGCAGCGAATTGCGCCAGGGAGACGTCGTTCTCGTGAAGGCGTCCCGTTCGGTCGGTCTCGAGAGCGTGGCGCAGGCGCTGCTCGCGACCGGTACCGAGGGTGAGGTCGTCACCCGATGATGAAGCAGATCCTGTTCGCAGGAGTCATTGGCCTCTTCCTGACGCTGGTCGGCACCCCGCTGCTGATCAAGCTGCTCGCACGCAAGGGGTACGGGCAGTACATCCGTGACGACGGCCCGCGCGAGCACGCCAGCAAGCGCGGTACGCCGACCATGGGCGGCATCGCCTTCATCCTGGCGACGGTCGCCGCGTACTTCCTGGCCAAGCTGGTCACGAGCTCCCTGGACCCCGAGGCCGACACGTCGCCGACCTTCTCGGGTCTGCTGGTGCTCGGTCTGATGGTGGGCATGGGCCTGGTCGGCTTCCTGGACGACTACATCAAGATCGTCAAGCGGCGTTCGCTGGGCCTGCGGGCCAAAGCGAAGATGGCCGGCCAGCTGATCGTCGGCATCGCCTTCGCGGTGCTCTCCCTGCAGTTCGCGGACTCCCGCGGCCAGACCCCGGCCTCCACGAAGCTGTCGTTCATCACGGACTTCGGCTGGACCATCGGCCCGGTGCTGTTCGTCGTCTGGGCGCTGTTCATGATCCTCGCGATGTCGAACGGCGTGAACCTGACGGACGGCCTGGACGGTCTGGCCACCGGTGCCTCCGTCCTCGTCTTCGGCGCCTACACCTTCATCGGTGTCTGGCAGTTCCAGGAGTCCTGCGCCAACGCGACGACCCTGACCAACCCGGGCGCCTGCTACGAGGTGAGAGACCCCCTGGACCTCGCGGTGGTCGCCTCCGCGCTGATGGGTTCCTGCCTCGGCTTCCTGTGGTGGAACACCTCGCCGGCCAAGATCTTCATGGGTGACACCGGTTCGCTCGCGCTCGGCGGTGTCCTCGCGGGCCTCGCGATCTGCTCCCGCACCGAGCTGCTGCTCGCCATCCTGGGCGGCCTGTTCGTCCTCATCACCATGTCGGTGGTCATCCAGGTCGGCTCCTTCAAGCTCACCGGGAAGCGCGTCTTCCGGATGGCGCCACTCCAGCACCACTTCGAACTCAAGGGGTGGTCCGAAGTCCTTGTGGTGGTCCGCTTCTGGATCATCCAGGGCATCTGCGTGATCGTCGGACTCGGCATCTTCTACGCGGGATGGGCAGCGGACAAGTGACCGACTGGCAGGGCAAGCACGTCACCGTAGCCGGGCTCGGCGTCTCCGGTGTCCCGGCGGCGAAGGTGCTGCACGGGCTCGGCGCGAGGGTCACCGTCGTCAACGACGGCGACGACGCCCGCGCCCGCGAGCAGGCCGCCGAACTGGAGGCGCTCGGCATCGCCGTGCGCCTCGGTGACGGCGCGACCCTGCCCGACGGCACCGAGCTGATCGTCACCGCCCCCGGATGGAAGCCGGACAAGCCGCTGTTCGCGGCGGCGGAGAAGGCCGGGGTGCCGGTGTGGGGCGACGTCGAACTCGCCTGGCGGCTCAGGAAGCCCGACGCGGCGCCCTGGCTCGCGGTCACCGGCACCAACGGCAAGACCACGACCGTCCAGATGCTCGCGTCGATCCTCCGCGCCGCGGGCCTGCGCACGGCCGCCGTCGGCAACATCGGCGTCTCCCTGCTCGACGTCGTCACCGGCGAGGAGCAGTACGACGTGCTCGCCGTGGAGCTGTCCAGCTACCAGCTCCACTGGGCGCCGTCCCTGCGCGCCCACTCGGCGGCGGTGCTGAACCTCGCCCCCGACCACCTCGACTGGCACGGCTCCATGGAGGCGTACGCCGCCGACAAGGGCCGTGTCTACGAGGGCAATCGGGTCGCCTGCGTCTACAACGCCGACGCCACCGACAAGCCGTCCACCGAGGACCTGGTCCGCGCGGCCGACGTCGAGGAGGGCTGCCGCGCCGTAGGCTTCACCCTCGGCACCCCCGGCCCCTCCCAACTCGGCGTCGTCGAGGGCATCCTGGTCGACCGGGCCTTCGTCGAGGACCGGCACAGGAACGCCCAGGAGCTCGCCGAGGTCACCGACGTCGACCCGCCCGCCCCGCACAACATCGCCAACGCCCTTGCCGCGGCCGCCCTCGCGCGCGCCTTCGGGGTGTCGGCGACGGCCGTACGGGACGGCCTGCGGGCCTTCACCCCGGACGCCCACCGCATCGCGCACGTCGCCGACGTGGACGGGGTCGCCTATGTCGACGACTCCAAGGCGACCAACACCCATGCGGCACAGGCGTCGTTGGCGGCCTACGAGTCGATCGTGTGGATCGCCGGCGGACTCGCCAAGGGCGCCACCTTCGACGAACTGGTCGCGGCGTCGGCGAAGCGGCTCCGCGGCGCCGTCCTGATCGGCCGGGACCGCGAGCTGATCCGCGAAGCCCTGGCGCGACACGCCCCGGAGGTACCCGTGGTCGACCTCGGCCGGACCGACACTGGGGCGATGCTCCAGGCTGTCCAGGAGGCGAAGCGGCTCGCACGGCCCGGCGACACGGTGCTGCTGGCCCCGGCCTGCGCATCGATGGACATGTTCGCCAACTACAACAGGCGCGGTGAGGCGTTCGCACAGGCGGTGCGCGAACTCGGTGCCTGACCCGGCCGCCTGCGCCGGGCGACCTTGGGAGGGACCTGTGGGACCGTCGAGGCACCGTGGGGCGCACAGCGGAGGCCGCCATGCCCAGTAGCCGCACCGGACGGCCGCCCGCGCCACGGGCGCCCCGTCCGCCCGCCGCACCCCGGCCCGCCCGCCGGAACACCGTCCGCACCCTCCACACACGGGTGCGCAGGGCCTGGGACCGGCCGCTGACCGCCTACTACGTGATCCTCGGCGGCAGCGCGCTGATCACCGTGCTCGGCCTGGTGATGGTCTACTCGGCTTCCCAGATCACCGCGCTGCAGATGTCGCTGCCGGGCTCGTACTTCTTCCGCAAGCAGCTCCTGGCCGCCGGCATCGGGGTCGTGCTGCTGCTCGCGGCCGCCCGGATGCCGGTGAAACTGCACCGGGCGCTGGCCTACCCCATCCTCGCGGGCGCCGTCTTCCTGATGGCCCTGGTGCAGGTACCGGGGATAGGGGTGGAGGTCAACGGGAACCAGAACTGGATCGAGCTCGGCGGCTCCTTCCAGATCCAGCCCAGTGAGTTCGGCAAGCTCGCCCTGGTGCTGTGGGGCGCCGATCTGCTCGCCCGCAAGCAGCACAAACGGCTGCTGGCCCAGTGGAAGCACATGCTGGTGCCGCTCGTACCGGCCGCCCTCATGCTGCTCGGACTGATCATGCTGGGCGGCGACATGGGCACGGCGATCATCCTGACGGCGATCCTGTTCGGCCTGCTCTGGCTGGCGGGGGCCCCCACCCGGCTGTTCGCCGGTGTGCTGGCCGTCGCCGCGCTGATCGGCGCGTTCTTCATCAGGAGCAGCCCGAACCGCATGGCGCGGCTCGCCTGCCTCGGCGCCACCGAACCCCAGGAGGGTCCCGTCGACTGCTGGCAGGCCGTGCACGGGATCTACGCCCTCGCGTCCGGTGGGATCTTCGGTTCCGGACTGGGTGCGAGTGTGGAGAAATGGGGTCAACTGCCTGAAGCCCACACCGACTTCATCTTCGCCGTCACCGGTGAGGAACTGGGCCTGGCGGGGACGCTGTCGGTGCTCGCCCTGTTTGCGGCTCTAGGCTATGCGGGTATCCGCGTGGCCGGACGCACGGAGGACCCCTTCGTGAGGTATGCCGCGGGAGGCGTGACCACCTGGATCATGGCGCAGGCCGTGATCAACATCGGTGCGGTCCTCGGACTGCTGCCGATCGCCGGTGTCCCGCTCCCGCTGTTCTCCTACGGGGGATCCGCCCTGTTGCCGACCATGTTCGCCATCGGGCTGCTGATCGCCTTCGCGCGTGACGAACCCGCTGCGCGGGCGGCGCTTGCGATGCGGCAACCTCGCTTTGGTAGAAAGCGGGCCGGGGGTTCTCAGCGGCCCCGGAGATGGAACACGATGCGACGGCGCGCCACGGCGGCACGTTCGTCCGGAGAGCGGTGAATTTCGGTGCATGTCGTACTCGCCGGCGGAGGAACCGCGGGCCACATCGAGCCCGCGCTCGCCCTCGCGGATGCCCTGCGCAGGCAGGATCCGACCGTGGGCATCACGGCCCTGGGCACGGAACGCGGTCTCGAGACACGTCTGGTACCCGAGCGCGGGTACGAACTGGCGCTGATCCCCGCCGTACCGCTGCCGCGCAAGCCCACCCCGGAGCTGATCACCGTCCCGGGCCGGCTGCGCGGCACCATCAAGGCGACGGAGCAGATCCTGGAACGCACCAAGGCGGACGCCGTGGTCGGCTTCGGCGGCTACGTCGCCCTGCCGGGTTACCTCGCCGCCAAGCGGCTCGGTGTGCCGATCGTCGTCCACGAGGCCAACGCCCGTCCCGGCCTGGCCAACAAGATCGGCTCCCGGTACGCGGCCCAGGTCGCCGTCTCCACCCCGGACAGCAAGTTGCGCGACGCCCGCTACATCGGGATCCCGCTGCGCCGCTCCGTGGCCACCCTGGACCGGGCCGCCGTGCGCCCCGAGGCCCGCGCCGCGTTCGGGCTCGACCCCAACCTGCCCACGCTGCTGGTCTCCGGCGGCTCGCAGGGCGCCCGCCGGCTGAACGAGGTCGTCCAGCAGGTAGCGCCGTGGCTGCAGCAGGCCGGGATCCAGATCCTGCACGCGGTCGGCCCGAAGAACGAACTGCCCCAGGTGCAGCAGATGCCGGGAATGCCCCCCTACATCCCGGTAAGTTACCTGGACCGGATGGACCTCGCGTACGCCGCGGCCGACATGATGCTCTGCCGCGCGGGCGCGATGACCGTCGCCGAACTCTCCGCCGTCGGGCTCCCGGCCGCCTACGTTCCGCTGCCGATCGGCAACGGCGAGCAGCGGCTGAACGCCCAGCCGGTGGTCAAGGCCGGCGGTGGCCTGCTGGTCGACGACGCGGAGCTGACGCCGGAGTGGGTGCGGCAGAGCGTGCTGCCGGTGCTGTCCGACCCGCACCGGCTGTACGAGATGTCCCGCGCCGCCGCCGAGTTCGGCCGCCGGGACGCCGACGACCTGCTCGTCAGCATGGTGTACGAGGCGATCGCCGCCCGCGCGCGGCACTAGGACAGGCCCTGGGCGCGTAGGTGAACGCGGATGACGGGAGGCAGGATTCGTGGCCGGAACGACGACCGCCGAGCGCGGTGGACGCCAGCGGGAGTCGTCCGGCCCGCCGCCCGTCAGGGGGTTGAGGCGGCGGCATCTTCGTCTGATCATCATCCTGACGGTCGCCCTGGTGTTCCTCGGGAGCGGGACGTTCTGGCTGCTGTACGGCTCCGATCTGGCCAGGGTGGAGCGGGTCTCCGTGTCGGGGACCCGTGTCCTGACTCCCGGGCAGGTGCGTGAGGTCGCCGACGTTCCCCTCGGGGAGCCGCTGGCCATGGTGGACACCGGGGCGATCGCAACGCGACTCCGCCGGGAAGTGCCCCGAATCGACACGGTTGACGTGATTCGTTCCTGGCCGCACGAAATCAGGTTGGAAATCACCGAGCGCACCCCGGTTCTCCTGATGGAAAAGGGCGGGGAGTTCATCGAGATCGACGCCGAGAGTGTCCGGTACGCCACGGTCTCGAAGGCTCCCCGAGGCGTTCCCCGACTGGAACTGACCGTCCGCCGAAGCGGCGCCACGGCCGCGAGCCTGCGCCGCTTCGGTGAGGCGCGGCTGGTGCGGGAGGCGGTCCGGGTCGTCCGCGAGGTCCCGGACTCCGTCGCCCGGGTCACCCGGAGTGTCAACGTCCGTACCCACGACGACATCTCGCTGAAGTTGACGGACGGCAGGGAGGTCGTCTGGGGAAGCGCCGAGAAGGGTGCCGCGAAGGCCCGCACCCTCACCGCTCTGCTGAAAGTGGCGCCGGACGCACGGCACTTCGACGTGAGTGTTCCCACCGCTCCCGCGTCATCAGGGGGTTGACGTGCATCAGTGCAGGTCAACCCCCTGGTTGGGCGGTGCCACGGCTGATCACATAGGGTGAAAAGAAAAACGGGAGGTTCGGCGTGTTCGTTGAACGCGCGCCACTTGTCGACCTAGTGTCCTGTTCAGAAGACTCCAGAGAGCAGACACACTGGTAACCCTAAACTTCAACGTTAGGGTTCGGGTCGGTGATACGGACCGTCCCCATCGGCATCAGTCGTCGGACCGCGGCAAGGCCGTGAGACGGCGACACGTAACTCGAGGCGAGAGGCCTTCGACGTGGCAGCACCGCAGAACTACCTCGCAGTCATCAAAGTCATCGGTGTCGGCGGCGGTGGTGTCAATGCCATCAACCGGATGATCGAGGTCGGTCTCAAGGGCGTCGAGTTCATCGCCATCAACACCGACGCGCAAGCCCTGTTGATGAGCGACGCCGACGTCAAGCTCGACGTCGGCCGTGAACTCACCCGCGGACTCGGCGCCGGAGCCAACCCGGCTGTCGGCCGCAAGGCGGCCGAGGACCACCGCGAGGAGATCGAGGAGGTCCTCAAGGGGGCCGACATGGTCTTCGTGACGGCCGGTGAAGGCGGCGGCACCGGCACCGGCGGCGCGCCCGTCGTGGCCAACATCGCCCGCTCGCTCGGCGCTCTCACCATCGGTGTGGTCACCCGCCCGTTCACCTTCGAGGGCCGGCGCCGCGCCAACCAGGCGGAAGACGGCATCGCCGAGCTCCGCGAAGAGGTCGACACCCTCATCGTCATCCCCAACGACCGGCTGCTGTCCATCTCGGACCGCCAGGTCTCGGTCCTGGACGCCTTCAAGTCGGCGGACCAGGTCCTGCTCTCCGGTGTCCAGGGCATCACCGACCTCATCACCACGCCCGGTCTGATCAACCTCGACTTCGCCGACGTGAAGTCGGTCATGTCCGAGGCCGGTTCGGCCCTCATGGGCATCGGCTCGGCCCGCGGCGACGACCGCGCGGTGGCGGCGGCCGAGATGGCGATCTCCTCACCGCTGCTGGAAGCCTCCATCGACGGCGCCCGGGGCGTGCTGCTCTCCATCTCCGGCGGCTCCGACCTCGGCCTGTTCGAGATCAACGAGGCCGCTCAGCTGGTCAGCGAGGCCGCCCACCCGGAGGCCAACATCATCTTCGGCGCGGTCATCGACGACGCCCTGGGCGACGAGGTCCGGGTCACCGTGATCGCGGCCGGTTTCGACGGCGGCCAGCCGCCGGCGAAGCGGGACAACGTCCTCGGCTCCTCCTCGGCCAAGCGCGAGGAGCCCGCCCCCGCGCGGCAGCCCGAGAGCCGGCCGTCCTTCGGCTCGCTCGGCAGCGTCACGCCCAAGGAGGAGCCGGAGCCGGCCCCCGAGCCGGTCAGTGACATCCCGGTGGCCCAGCCGCCGGTCCAGCCGACGAGGGCCTACTCGGACAGCGCGGCCGAGGAACTGGACGTCCCGGACTTCCTCAAGTGATAGGGCGGCACGAGAGCGTGCGCGGCGCGCACTTCGCCTTCACCGACCGGTGGGGCGGGGTGAGCGCCGCTCCGTATGCGGAGCTCAACCTCGGCGGAGCGGTCGGCGACGATCCCGGCGCCGTACGCGTCAACCGCGCACTGACCGCGAAGTCCCTGGGTCTCGACCCGGCCCGGGTGGTGTGGATGAACCAGGTGCACGGCGCCGACGCGAAGGTGGTCGACGCGCCGTGGGGCGATCGTCCGGTCCCCGAGGCCGACGCGGTCGTCACCGCGCGGCGGGGTCTCGCCCTCGCCGTGCTCACCGCCGACTGCGTGCCGGTGCTGCTCGCCGACCCCGTCGCCGGCGTGGCCGCGGCGGCCCACGCGGGACGGCCCGGACTGGTCGCGGGGGTGGTCCCCGCCGCCGTGCGGGCCATGACCGAACTCGGCGCCGACCCGGCCCGGATCGTCGCCCGCACCGGGCCCGCCGTCTGCGGCCGGTGCTACGAGGTGCCGAAGGGGATGCGCGCCGACGTGGCCGCCGTAGAACCGGCGGCGCACGCCGAGACGAGCTGGGGTACGCCGGCGGTCGATGTGGCCGGGGGCGTACACGCCCAGCTCGAACGGCTCGGGGTGCGCGACCGCGAGCGGTCGCAGGTGTGCACTCTGGAGTCGGACGATCACTTCTCGTACCGGCGCGACCGCTCCACCGGGCGGCTCGCGGGCTATGTGTGGCTGGACTGATGGGGCATGACGGAACGTAGGGACGAACTCGCCGCGAACCTCGCGGATGTGGAGCGACGGATCGCCGCCGCGTGCGCGGCCGCCGGACGCGGGCGCGACGAGGTGACCCTGATCGTGGTCACCAAGACCTTCCCCGCCAGTGATGTGCGGATCCTGTCGGAACTCGGTGTACGTCATGTCGCCGAGAACCGTGACCAGGACGCCGCCCCCAAGGCGGCCGAATGCTCTGATCTGCCCCTTTCTTGGCACTTTGTCGGACAGCTTCAGACCAACAAGGTGCGATCCGTGGTCGGTTACGCGGATTTCGTGCAGTCCGTCGACCGTGCCCGACTTGTCACGGCCCTCGCCCGGGAGGCCGTGCGGGCCGGACGCGAACTCGGCTGCCTCGTCCAGGTCGCGCTCGACGCCGATGAGCCCGCGGCGGGTGGGGGCCGGGGCGAGCGCGGCGGTGTCGCGCCGGGCGGCGTCGCGGAGTTGGCCGATCTGATCGCCGGGTCCGAAGGGCTGCGGCTGGACGGGCTGATGACCGTCGCCCCGCTCGCCGGGGAGTACGCCGGGCGGCAACAGGCGGCGTTCGAGCGCTTGATGGATTTGTCGACCGACCTGCGGACGTCTCATCCGGCTGCGAAAATGGTTTCTGCGGGGATGAGTACGGATCTCGAACAGGCCGTTGCGGCCGGAGCGACACATGTGCGCGTCGGCAGTGCGGTACTCGGAGTCCGCCCCGGGCTCGGGTAACGTCGCCAGGAAGTCGGACCACAGTAGAAAATATGGTCATTGCCGCTGATGAGCGGACTTGAGGACCTTGTGGATCGCGGGCACTTGGCGGTCGTCAGCGGATCCACCACAGAGGAGGACTCGGAGCATGGCCGGCGCGATGCGCAAGATGGCGGTCTACCTCGGCCTCGTGGAGGACGATGGGTACGACGGCCGCGGATTTGACCCAGACGACGACTTCGAGCCCGAACTCGACCCGGAGCCCGAACGGGACCACCGGCGGCACGAACCGTCGCACCAGTTGCATGGGGCACATCAACTCCAAAGGGACGAAGAGGCGCGAGTGGTGCAACCGCCCCCGCCTCGCGAGCCGGTTGCCCGGTCCGCTTCGCTTCCCGCTGAATCGGCACGCCCGGCGCGCATCGCGCCCGTGGCGTCCATCACACAAGAACGCGCGAACCTGGAGAAGAACGCACCGGTGATCATGCCCAAGGTCGTGTCGGAACGAGAGCCTTACCGGATCACCACACTTCACCCTCGGACCTACAACGAGGCCCGTACCATCGGGGAACACTTCCGTGAGGGCACCCCGGTGATCATGAATCTTACTGAGATGGATGACACGGACGCGAAGCGACTTGTCGACTTTGCGGCCGGTCTGGTGTTTGGTCTTCACGGCAGTATCGAGCGGGTGACGCAGAAGGTGTTCCTGCTGTCTCCTGCTAACGTCGATGTCACGGCGGAGGACAAGGCCCGTATCGCAGAGGGCGGGTTCTTCAACCAGAGCTGAGACGCAGGACCGGACAGAAGCAGGACACAGGGGAGAGGGACCGACAGACCATGAGCGTGTTCGCGCAGGTGATCTACATCGCGCTGATGGTGTTCCTCATCGTGCTCATCTTCCGCCTGGTCATGGACTATGTCTTCCAGTTCGCCCGCTCGTGGCAACCCGGCAAGGTGATGGTGGTCGTCCTGGAGGCCACCTACACTGTCACCGATCCACCGCTCAAGCTTCTGCGGCGGTTCATCCCGCCGCTGCGTCTCGGGGGCGTGGCGCTCGACCTGTCCTTCTTCGTACTGATGATCATTGTCTACATCCTGATCTCCCTCGTGGGCAGTGCGCTGAGGTGACTGTGGACGACATGGGCCTGCCGACTGCCGATGACTACGTTGAGGTGAAGAGATGCCGTTGACCCCCGAGGACGTGCGGAACAAGCAGTTCACGACCGTCCGCCTCCGAGAAGGCTATGACGAGGACGAGGTCGATGCCTTCCTCGACGAGGTCGAAGCCGAACTGACGCGCCTGCTCCGAGAGAACGAGGACCTGCGCGCCAAACTGGCCGCGGCCACGCGCGCTGCTGCCCAGAACCAGCAGAACATGCGCAAGCCTCCTGAACCACAGGACCAGCAGGGGCAGCAGGGACCGCCTCCCCAGGGCATGCCCCAGCAGGGCATGCGAGGTCCCGGCGGACCGGTGCCCGCCGGCATATCGGGCCCGCCGCAGCAGCAGATGGGTGGCCCCATGGGTGGTCCGCCCCAGCTGCCGAGCGGTGCGCCGCAGCTGCCCGCCGGCCCCGGCGGACAGGGCGGCCCGCAGGGTCCCGGCCCCATGGGTCAGGGTCCCGGGCCGATGGGCCAGGGCGGCCCGATGCAGGGGCAGATGGGCCAGGGCGGCCCGATGCAGGGCCAGATGCCGGGCCAGATGGGCCCCGGCGGCCCGATGGGCGGCCCCGGCGGCCCCATGGGCGGTCCTCCCGGGCTCCCCGGCCAGCAGGGCGGCCCCGGTGGTGACAGCGCGGCCCGCGTGCTCTCGCTGGCCCAGCAGACCGCCGACCAGGCGATCGCCGAGGCCCGTTCCGAGGCCAACAAGATCGTCGGCGAGGCGCGTTCGCGTGCCGAGGGTCTCGAGCGGGACGCCCGCGCCAAGGCGGACGCCCTGGAGCGGGACGCGCAGGAGAAGCACCGCGTCGCGATGGGCTCCCTGGAGTCCGCCCGCGCCACGCTGGAGCGCAAGGTCGAGGACCTGCGCGGCTTCGAGCGCGAGTACCGCACGCGGCTGAAGTCCTACCTGGAGTCGCAGCTGCGTCAGCTGGAGACCCAGGCGGACGACTCGCTCGCCCCGCCGCGTCAGCCGGCCGCCGCGTCGCTGCCGCCGTCCCCGGCGCCCTCGATGGCTCCGGCCGGTGCCGGTGCGCCGTCCTACGGCGGCAGCCAGCCGATGGGTGGCGGTCCGGGTGCCCAGCCCGGCCCGTCCTACGGCGGCCAGCAGCAGATGCAGCCGGCGATGACCCAGCCCATGGCGCCGGTGCGCCCGCAGGGGCCGTCGCCGATGGGCCAGGCGCCCTCGCCGATGCGCGGGTTCCTGATCGACGAGGACGACAACTGACGGCCTCACGGCCATGAGTACGGCTTGACGGCCGACGGCGTTCAGGGCGGGGCCCCGGGTTCGACAACCCGGGGCCCCGCCCTTTCGCTGCGCGCGTTCACGGAGTTTGCAGCGTTCGTTCAGGCTTGGGTGCGGTGTCCGACGTACACAACGCCGAAGGTCCGGGCCCACCAAGATCTTTGGTGGGCCCGGACCTTCGGCGTGGATCGCGCCGCCGCATGTCGACACGGCCCCGCGCCTCGAGGGGCGCGGGGCGCACTCGGAGCGTTACGCCTTGCGCAGCCGGAACGTCAGGGACAGGCCCTCGTCCGTGAACGCCTGTCCGTAGGAGTCGTCCGCCTCTCCCTGGGCGAAGTCCGTCGCCAGGACCTCTTCGGCGATCAGGGCGGAGTGCTCGGTCAGGGCCGCGATCGTGGCGGCCTCCGTGGCCGTCCAGCGCAGGGCGATCCGGTCGGCCACGTCGAGGCCGCTGTTCTTGCGGGCCTCCTGGATCAGTCGGATCGCGTCCCGGGCCAGGCCCGCGCGGCGCAGCTCCTCGGTGATCTCCAGATCCAGCGCGACCGTGGCACCCGAGTCGGAGGCCACCGACCAGCCCTCGCGCGGGGTTTCCGTGATGATCACCTCGTCCGGGGAGAGGGTGATCGTCTCACCGTCGACCTCCACCGCGGCGGTGCCCTCGCGCAGCGCCAGGGACAGCGCGGCGGCGTCCGCGTCCGCGACGGCCCGGGCCACGTCCTGGACCCGCTTGCCGAACCGCTTGCCCAGCGCGCGGAAGTTGGCCTTCGCCGTCGTTTCCACCAGTGAGCCGCCCACCTCGGAGAGGGACGCCAGGGACTCGACGTTCAGCTCCTCGGTGATCTGCGCGTGCAGCTCGGGGTGGAGGACGCCGAAGCCGCTCGCAGCGATCAGGGCGCGCTTGAGCGGCTGGCGGGTCTTGACCCCCGACTCCGCGCGGGTGGCCCGTCCCAGCTCCACCAGGCGGCGCACCAGCACCATCTGGGTGGACAGCTCAGGGTCGATCGCCGTCAGGTCCGCCTCGGGCCAGGAGGACAGATGGACCGACTCGGGGGCGCCCGGGGCGACCGGCACGACCAGGTCCTGCCAGACCCGCTCGGTGATGAACGGGGTCAGCGGGGCCATCAGCTTGGTGACCGTCTCCACGACCTCGTGCAGGGTGCGCAGCGCGGCCTTGTCGCCCTGCCAGAAGCGGCGCCGGGAGCGGCGGACGTACCAGTTGGACAGGTCGTCGACGAACGCGGACAGCAGTTTGCCGGCCCGCTGGGTGTCGAAGCCCTCCAGCGCCCGGGTCACCTGGTCGGTGAGCGCGTGCAGTTCGGAGAGCAGCCAGCGGTCCAGCAGCGGACGGTCGGCGGGCGCCGGGTCGGCCTCGGACGGGGCCCAGCCGGAGGTGCGCGCGTACAGGGCCTGGAAGGCGACCGTGTTCCAGTACGTCAGGAGCGTCTTGCGGACGACCTCCTGGATGGTGCCGTGCCCCACCCGGCGGGCCGCCCACGGGGAGCCGCCGGCCGCCATGAACCAGCGGACCGCGTCCGCGCCGTGCCGGTCCATCAGCGGGATCGGCTGCAGGATGTTGCCCAGGTGCTTGGACATCTTGCGGCCGTCCTCGGCCAGGATGTGGCCGAGGCAGACGACGTTCTCGTACGACGACTTGTCGAAGACCAGCGTGCCGACGGCCATCAACGTGTAGAACCAGCCGCGGGTCTGGTCGATGGCCTCGCAGATGAACTGCGCCGGGTAGCGGGCCTCGAACAGTTCCTTGTTCTTGTACGGGTAGCCCCACTGCGCGAACGGCATCGAACCGGAGTCGTACCAGGCGTCGATGACCTCCGGCACGCGCGTGGCGGTCTTCGCGCAGCCGTCCTGCGGGCAGGCGAAGGTGACCTCGTCGATGTACGGGCGGTGCGGGTCGAGGCCCGACTGGTCGGTGCCGGTCAGCCCGGTCAGCTCGGTGAGCGAGCCGACGCAGGTGAGGTGGTCGTCCTCGCAGCGCCAGATCGGCAGCGGGGTGCCCCAGTAGCGGTTGCGGGACAGCGCCCAGTCGATGTTGTTGTTCAGCCAGTCGCCGTACCGGCCGTGCTTGACCGAGTCCGGGAACCAGTTGGTGTTCTCGTTCTCCTCGAGCAGCCGGTCCTTGACGGCCGTGGTCCGGATGTACCAGGACGGCTGCGCGTAGTACAGCAGCGCGGTGTGGCAGCGCCAGCAGTGCGGGTAGCTGTGCTCGTACGGGATGTGCCGGAAGAGCAGGCCGCGGCTGTCCAGGTCCTCCGTCAGCCTCTCGTCGGCCTTCTTGAAGAAGACGCCGCCGACCAGCGGGACGTCCTCCTCGAAGGTGCCGTCCGGACGGACCGGGTTCACCACCGGCAGCCCGTAGGCGCGGCAGACCTTGAGGTCGTCCTCACCGAAGGCGGGGGACTGGTGGACCAGACCCGTGCCGTCCTCGGTGGTGACGTAGTCGGCGTTCACCACGTAGTGGGCCGGCTCGGAGAACGCGACGAGCTCGAAGGGACGCCGGTACGTCCAGCACTCCATCTCGGCGCCGGTGAAGGTCTGCCCGGTGGTCTCCCAGCCCTCGCCGAGGGCCTTGGCGACCAGCGGCTCGGCGACGACCAGCTTCTCTTCGCCGTCAGTGGCGACCACGTAGGTCACCTCGGGGTGCGCGGCGACCGCGGTGTTGGAGACCAGGGTCCAGGGGGTGGTCGTCCACACCAGGAGCGAGGCCTCGCCGGCCAGCGGGCCGGAGGTGAGCGGGAAGCGGACGTAGACGGACGGGTCGACGACCGTCTCGTAGCCCTGCGCCAGCTCGTGGTCGGACAGGCCGGTGCCGCAGCGCGGGCACCAGGGGGCGACACGGTGGTCCTGGACCAGCAGACCCTTGTTGAAGATCTCCTTCAGCGACCACCAGACGGACTCGATGTACTCCGGGTCCATGGTGCGGTAGGGGTCGTTGAGGTCGGCCCAGTAGCCCATACGGGTCGTGAGCTCTTCGAAGGCGTCGGTGTGGCGGGTCACCGACTCACGGCACTTGGCGTTGAACTCGGCGATGCCGTACGCCTCGATGTCCTGCTTTCCGGAGAAGCCGAGCTCCTTCTCCACCGCCAGCTCCACCGGGAGGCCGTGGCAGTCCCAGCCGGCCTTGCGCCCCACGTGGTAGCCCTGCATGGTCCGGAAGCGGGGGAAGACGTCCTTGAAGACGCGCGCCTCGATGTGGTGGGCGCCCGGCATGCCGTTGGCGGTGGGCGGGCCCTCGTAGAACACCCACTCGGGGCGGCCCTCGGACTGCTCGAGGCTCTTGGCGAAGATCTTCTGTTCCCGCCAGAAGTCGAGCACGGCGTGCTCGAGGGCGGGCAGGTCGACCTGGGCTGGCACCTGTCGGTACGTCGGCGTTGTCATCAGCGGGCTTCCTCCGGCGGACTTGCTGCCTTCCGTCCGGAGGGACGAGAGCTGTGTCGATCCCTGCGCCGCCGTCGGCGCGCTCCCGCGGTACCACCCTCCTTGGCCCCCCGGTGCGTCGTGTGCTCCGGTGAGCCCCCTCATTGGGGTCGCGATGCCGGTTCTACTCGTCCGGGTGGGCCCGTGGGCCGAGCCCACTGTCCAGGACTTTCCTCCGGCGGCTCCGGGGTGATCTTCACGTCGGGCTCGCCCCCGGGCTCACACCGTCCCCGGGTCGCTCTGGGCTGCGTACGCCGCTACTCGTCCCCATCCACGCTTCTCGCTGCGCCCAGTGTACGGCGCGGAGGCGACAGCGGCCGACCGGTTATCGGGCGGGCGGCAGGCGGGGACCGTGCGGGTGCCACGGAGACTTCCCATGGGGTGACATACGCCCAAATGGAGTGGTACGGGCGTTCGGATTCGCGGACGTCCGGCTTGATGGCATACCCGGCGGGGAGCTGGGCACAACGCATGCAGGTCCGCCGCGCGGCGTCGGCGGGGCGGGCGGATCGGGCGGTGCGCCCCGTTGCCGCGGGATCCCGAGTCGATTTATCGTCCCAGCACGATTCGCGCGCAAGATCACGGTATGTGAAGGGGCCGCGGCCATGGTGGCGAAGAAGATCGCCGACGAGAAGTCGGCGTCCAGCAGGGCCGCCCCCGTTTCCGGCGGCGGAGCCGAGGGGGAGGGCGGGAGGAGGAGTACCCGGGGGGGCGGGAAGGCGACGGCGGAGAAGGCGGCCGGAAAGGCGGCGGCCGCGAAGGGAGCGACCGCGCGGAAGGCGGCTGCGAAGAAGGCGGCTGCGAAGAAGACGGCGGGAAAGGCCGCGGAAGGGACGGCGGGGAAGAAGGCGGCCGCGAAGAAGGCGGTCTCCGCAGCGGCGGCGGCAGTCGACGGCTCGGGCGGGAAAGCGGCCGGAGCGGGGGCCCGTGTCGGGCGGGCCGGTGTCTCGCAGGGCACCGGGGGGCGGACCGGCCGGGGAGCCGCG
This sequence comes from Streptomyces sp. NPDC050388, assembly GCF_040655635.1. NCBI lineage: Bacteria > Bacillati > Actinomycetota > Actinomycetes > Kitasatosporales > Streptomycetaceae > Streptomyces > Streptomyces sp. NPDC050388. The sequence goes on along the minus strand of NZ_JBFAKH010000047.1, from coordinate 31,135 downwards.
CGCAAGGGCACCACCAGCACCAGCGGGGGCACACAGGACATGGCCGGGCGCGGCACGGCCACTGACGCGGACGCGGCCGGGACCGCGACGCAGACGGGAGCGACCACGGTGGGCGCTAAGAAGACTCCTGGTACGGCGACGGCGGCGAAGACCGCCGTGCCCAAGGCGCGGATCGCGGCGGTGGAGCCCGGCGACCTCGCGGTGCGCCCGGGCGAGGATCCCTGGACACCGGAGGAGGTCGAGGAGGCGCGGGCCGAACTGATGACCGAGGTGCTGCGGCTGCGCGAGGAGATCAGCTCGTCCGAGCGATCGCTGGCCGGCCTGATGCGGGACTCCGGTGACGGCGCGGGCGACGACCAGGCCGACACCGGTACGAAGAACATCACGCGGGAGCACGAACTGGCGCTCGCCGCCAACGCGCGCGAGATGCTCACCCAGTACGAGCGCGCCACGCAGCGCCTGGACGCCGGTACCTACGGCCTGTGCGAGAACTGCGGCAACCCCATCGGGAAGGCCCGTATGCAGGCCTTCCCGCGGGCCACGCTGTGCGTCGAGTGCAAGCAGAAGCAGGAGCGCCGCTACTGATCACCTCCACATGCCTCCTGAGCACGAGGGCCGTGCGGGGTGTGTCGTACCCTCGTCCTCAGTCAGGTACCTAGGTTGAGGGACTCACGTGGCAGAGGCGGAGCGCATCATCGGTACGCCGGAGACCCCGGACGCGGACCGGGACGGGCAGGACCGTGCCGAGCACGTCCGGGCCGAGGAGGCCCGGGCCGATGCCCAGGACACAGCGGCCGGGACACCCCGCGGCAAGCGACGGGTGGCCGTGCTGTTCGCCGTCGCCGCCGTCGCCTACGCCCTCGATCTGATCAGCAAGATGATCGTGGTCGCCAAGCTGGAGCACCACGCGCCCATCGAGATCATCGGGGACTGGCTGAGGTTCGAGGCCATCCGCAACGCGGGCGCGGCCTTCGGTTTCGGCGAGGCCTTCACCGTGATCTTCACGGTGATCGCGGCGACGGTGATCGTGGTGATCGTCCGGCTCGCCCGCAAGCTGTACAGCCTGCCCTGGGCGATCGCGCTGGGACTGCTGCTCGGCGGTGCCCTCGGCAACCTCACGGACAGGATCTTCCGCTCCCCGGGCGTCTTCCAGGGCGCGGTCGTGGACTTCATCGCGCCCAAGCACTTCGCCGTCTTCAACCTGGCGGACTCGGCGATCGTCTGCGGTGGCATCCTGATCGTCCTGCTGTCCTTCCGGGGCCTCGACCCGGACGGAACCGTCCACAAGGACTGACCGGCCCGCTGAACGCGCGTACGGGGTTGTCCGACCGGTCCGGCATACTCGACGGGTGAGCACCATTCCCGAGATCCGTACCCTGCCCGTGCCCGACGGCCTGGAGGGCGAGCGCGTCGACGCCGCCATCTCCCGCATGCTCGGCTTCTCCCGGACCAAGGCGGCCGAGCTCGCCGCCGCGGGAAAGGTCACGGTCGACGGGTCGGTGGTCGGCAAGTCGGAGCGGGTCAGCGGCGGCGCCTGGCTCGAGGTGGAGATGCCGCAGGCGCCCGCGCCGGTCCAGGTGGTCGCCGAGCCCGTCGAGGGCATGGAGATCGTGCACGACGACGACGACGTGGTCGTCGTCGTCAAGCCGGTCGGGGTCGCCGCCCACCCCTCGCCCGGCTGGGCCGGACCGACCGTGATCGGCGGTCTCGCCGCCGCCGGGTACCGCATCTCGACCTCCGGCGCCGCCGAGCGCCAGGGCATCGTGCACCGCCTGGACGTCGGCACCTCCGGCCTCATGGTGGTCGCCAAGTCCGAGTACGCGTACACGTCGCTGAAGCGCCAGTTCAAGGAGCGCACGGTCGACAAGCGCTACCACACGCTGGTCCAGGGCCACCCCGACCCGACCAGCGGCACCATCGACGCGCCCATCGGCCGCCATCCGAACCACGACTACAAGTGGGCGGTCATCGCCGAGGGCAAGCCCTCCGTCACGCACTACGACCTCGTCGAGGCCTTCCGCGCCGCCTCCCTCCTCGACGTCAAACTGGAGACCGGCCGCACCCACCAGATCCGCGTCCACATGGCCGCCCACCGGCACCCCTGCGTGGGCGACCTGACCTACGGCGCCGATCCCACGCTCGCCAAGCGGCTCCGCCTGACCCGCCAGTGGCTGCACGCCGTACGGCTCGGCTTCGAGCACCCGGGGGACGGCCGGTGGGCGGAGTTCAGCAGCGACTACCCCGAGGACCTGCAACAGGCGCTGGACCAGGTCCGGGAGGAGACGTACGCGTGAGCACCCCGTACGTGGTCCGCGAGGCGGTGGAACCCGGCGACCGGGAGGCGTGCTTCGCGGTCCGCAAGGAGGTCTTCGTCGCCGAGCAGGGCGTGCCGGAGGACCTGGAGTACGACGCGTACGACGACGGCGCCGTGCATGTGCTCGCGCTCGGTGCGGACGGCGAGGCGCTCGGCACCGGGCGTCTGCTGCACGGCGAGGCCGCCGCAGCGAAGAACGGTGGCGGCCTCGCCGCACAACAGACGCCCGGTTCCCTGGGGCGGCTCGCGGTGACCCGCCGGGCGCGCGGGCTCGGCGTCGGTGCGGCGCTGGTGCGGGGCATCGAGGAGGCGGCCCGGGCGCGCGGGCTCACCGCCGTCGACCTGCACGCGCAGACCCATGCCCTGGGGTTCTACGAGCGGCTGGGGTACGAGGCGTACGGACCGGAGTTCCCGGACGCGGGCATGCCGCACCGGGCCATGCGGCGCGTTCTGTAACCGGGGCATCGAACAGCCTGCCGGGGGCAGGGGCGTGACAGGCTGGAAGCCTGCTGCCCGACCGTCGACCCGCCCGGAGCGCTGACCGTGGATCAGTTGGCCTTGCTGTTCACCGTGTTGCTCGGGGCCGTGGTGAGCGTCCCGGTCGGGGACCGGCTGGGGTTGCCGGCGCCGGTGCTGATGACGGTCTTCGGGATCGCCCTGGCGCTGCTGCCGTTCGTCCCGAACGTCGACATTCCGCCGGACCTGATCCTGCCGCTGCTGTTGCCGCCCCTGCTCTACGCCGCCGTCCGCCGGACGTCCTGGCGCCAGTTCGCCGCGAACGTCAGACCGATCCTCCTGCTGGCCGTGGCGCTGGTGTTCGTCACCACGCTGTGTGTGGCCGTCGTGGCGCACGCGATCGTGCCGGGCCTGCCGCTGGCCGCCGCCGTGGCCCTCGGCGCGCTGGTCGCGCCGCCCGACCCGGTCGCGGCGACCGCCGTCGCCGGGAAGCTGGGGCTGCCGCGCCGGCTGGTGTCGATCCTGGAGGGCGAGGGCCTGTTCAACGACGTGACGGCGATCGTGCTGTACCACGTGGCGATCGCCGCCGCCGTGAGCGGAACCTTCTCGCCCTGGCGGGCGGGGCTGGACCTGGTGCTGTCGGCGGTGGTGGCGGTCGCGGTCGGCCTCGCGCTGGGCTGGGGGGCCAACCACCTGATGGGCCTGCTCGGGGACGCGACCCTGCAGATCGCGATGAGCCTGCTGGTGCCGTTCGCCGCCTACGCCCTGGCCGAGGAACTGCACGGCTCGGGGGTGCTCGCCGTACTCACCACCGCGCTGTTCCTGGTGGAGTACGCCACCGACGCCGACGAGGTCATGACCCGGCTCGCCGGGCACGCCTTCTGGGACATCGTCGACACGCTCGTCACCGGTGTCGCGTTCGGGCTGGTCGGCCTCGAGCTGCACAACGCGCTCAGGACCGCGGCCGGCCACTGGGGCGAGCTGCTCCGCTGGGCGGGGGCGATCGTGGGGGTGGTCGTCCTCGTCCGGCTGCTGTGGCTGCTGCCGGCGACCTGGCTGACGAAGCGGCTGCACTCCGCGCGGGACCTCGACGAGGAGATCCCGGTCGGCTGGCGCGAGGCCGTGGTGATGTGGTGGTCCGGGATGCGCGGGGTGGCCTCCGTGGCGCTGGCGCTGGCGATTCCGCTGCAGACCGATGCCGGGGACGCCTTTCCCGTCCGCAGTGAGATCGTCTTCATCGCGTTCGGTGTGATCATGGCGACGCTGCTGGTCCAGGGGATGACCCTGCCGTGGCTGGTGAAGCGGCTGGGAGTGGAGGCCGACACCGGGCGGGAGAAGGAGTACGAGCGGGATCTCGCGGTACGGGCGGCGCGGGCGGCCAAGCGGCGGCTGCGGGAGATCGAGGAGGTCGAGGAGCTGCCGGAGGAGCTGTCCGAGCAGATGCTGCGGAGCGCCTTCGAGATCGGGATGCAGATCAACCCGGACATGGCGGGCGACGAGCGGAGGGAGTCCCACCGGCAGCGGACCCGGCGGGCGAAGCGGGTGCGGCGGATCCGGAGCGAGATGCTGAGTGCCGCCCGGCACGAGGTGCTGGCGGCGCGCAGTGAGGCGGGGGCCGATCCCGGGGTGGTGGACCGGGTGCTGCGACATCTGGATGTGCGGAGCATGCGGTGAGTTCGTCCCCCGGTGCGCCCTTCTGTTCGTAGGGTCGGGGTATGACGAGAAACGTGGTGATCAGCGGGGGCGGTACGGGGATCGGTCTGGCGGCGGCACGGATGTTCGCCGCGGACGGGGACCGGGTGCTGCTGCTCGGGCGGCGCGGGGACGTGCTGGAACGGGCCGGGGCCGGGGTGCCGGGGGCGTCGGTGTACGCCGCCGACCTCGCCGACCCGGTCGCCGTGCGCGGTGTCAGCGGCTTCGTGGGCCGGGAGTTCGGGGCCGTCGACGTGCTGATCCACAGCGCCGGGGGCAACGGTCTCCTCGAGCCCCCTGCCGGGGGCGACGACCCGCTCGACGCCGTCGCCCGCCACTGGACGGTCAACTTCCGGCTCAACCTGCTGACCGCCGTCCTGCTCACGGAGGCCCTGAAGGACCGGCTCGCCGAGCCCGGCGGGCGGGTGCTGTTCCTGAGCTCCATCGCCGCCTACCGGGGGTCCGGGCAGCTCGCGTACGCGGCGGCCAAGGCCGGACTGCACCCGTACGCCCACGGCCTCGCCCGGAAGCTGGGGCCGCACGGCATCACGGTCAACGTGGTCGCGCCCGGCTACATCGAGGACACCGCCTTCTTCGGCGACGGCCTCGACGAGGAGCGGCGGGCGCGGCTGGTCGCCGAGACGTCCGACGGCCGGGCCGGAAGGCCCGGGGACGTGGCCGCCACCCTGCACTGGCTGGCCTCCCCGGGCGCCGCGCACATCACCTCACAGATCATCCAGGTCAACGGCGGTGCGGAACGAGGTCACTGAGGGGCCGTCAGCGCTTGTCGGTGCTTGGTGTGCTTGTCGGGTTCGCGGGGCCTGCCGGCCCTGTGGGCGTTTCCCGCTTCCCGGTGCTCTCGTGCGGGCCGCGGGCCGCGGGTACGGTGCCGGGGGAGCGACGGTGGCCGTCGAGCTCCGGCGCCGGGCCCGGCGGCGGTTCCGCGGCGGCCGTGCTGACCCGGGGCAGGGCGTAGGGGTGCTCCTCGGCCAGCCAGCGGATCATCTGCTCGCGGACCGTGACCCGTACCGTCCATATGTCGTCCGCGTCCCTGGCCGTCACCAGGGCCCGCACCTCCATGGTGCTGGGCGTGCTGTCCGTCACGGTCAGGTTGTAGGCGCGGCCGTCCCAGGCCGGGCACTCCCGCAGGATGTCGCGGAGCCTGTCCCGCATCGTCTCCAGCGGGGCCGAGTGGTCGAGGTGCCAGAAGACGGTGCCGGTCATCTGCGGTGTGCCGCGCGACCAGTTCTCGAACGGCTTGGACGTGAAGTACGACACCGGCATGGTGATCCGGCGCTCGTCCCAGGTGCGCACGGTCAGGAAGGTCAGGGTGATCTCCTCGACCGTGCCCCACTCGCCGTCCACCACGACCGTGTCGCCGATGCGCACCATGTCGCCGAAGGCGATCTGCAGTCCGGCGAACAGGTTGCCGAGCGTGGACTGGGCGGCGACACCGGCGACGATGCCGAGGACACCGGCCGAGGCCAGCAGTGAGGCGCCGGCCGTGCGCATCGCGGGGAAGGTCAGCAGCATCGCGGCCGCCGCCACCACCCCGACGATCGCCGAGACCACCCGCCTGATCAGCGTCACCTGGGTGCGCACCCGGCGGACCCTGGCCGGGGAGCGTTCGCGGTGCACGTTGGCGTACCGGGTGTACGAGGTCTCGACGACGGCCGCCGCGATCCGGATCACCATCCAGGCGACCGATCCGATCAGCACCAGCGTCAGGATCCGCCCGATGCCTTCCCGGTGGTCCTCGAACAACCGGGCCTGGTCGTACGAACCTCTCAGCAGGGCCGCGCAGATCAGCAGCTGGTAGGGGATGCGGGCGCGGCGGAGCAGCTCCCACAGCGGGGTCTCGGAGTGCTGTTCGTCGGCCTTGCGCAGCAGTCGGTCGGTGGCCCAGCCGAGCACCAGGGTGAGCACGACCGAGCCGCCGACCACGATCAATGGGCGGAGCACGTCTTCCATGCCCTCGAACGTAACCGGCCTCGCGCGGAGTGAACATGTGAGGTTCGCACCGTCGTGGGTACGGTCCCCGGCCCGGTCGGCCCGCCGGGTGCGCCGGCCCGGCCGACCGGGCCTGCACCGGCTGTCACACCCGGCTGGCACCATGGGCGTCATGAACATCATGCTGTTTCACTCGACCTACGGCCTTCGGCCCGCGGTGGCCCGGGCCGCGGACCGGCTGCGCGGCGCCGGACACGAGGTGTGGACGCCCGACCTCTTCGAGGGCCGTACGTTCGACACGGTCGAGGAGGGCATGGCCCACCAGGAGTCGATCGGCAGGGACGAGTTGCTGAGACGGGCCGTCCTCGCCGCCGCGCCCTACTCGGAGCGGGGGCTGGTGTACGCCGGTTTCTCCTTCGGCGCCTCGGTCGCCCAGACGCTGGCCCTCGGCGACGGCAAGGCACGCGGACTGCTGCTTCTGCACGGCACCTCGGACATCGCGGCGAACGCCGAGGTGGACGACCTCCCGGTGCAGCTGCACGTCGCCGAGCCGGACCCGTTCGAGACCGACGACTGGCTGAGCGCCTGGTACCTGCAGATGGGCCGTGCCGGAGCCGACGTCGAGGTGTACCGGTACGCCGGGGCCGGTCACCTCTACACCGACCCCGACCTGCCGGACCACGACGAGGAGGCCGCCGAGGCCACCTGGCGGGTGGCGCTCGGCTTCCTCGACTCGCTGGAGGGCTGATCCGGGGACGTCAGACCGGGGCGGTGGCGCGCTCGACCCGCTGCGTGCCGCTGCGGGTCCGGTACGAGCGGGCCCACGCGGACGTGGCGGCCGGGTCGGTGCGGCCGGACAGCACGTAGTAGTCCATCTGCGCCCGCTCGGCGGTGACGTCCAGCACGCCGTAGCCGTGGCGGTCGGTGTCGACCCAGTGGACATGCCGGTTGGTGGCCCTGATCAGCGGTGAGGCGACCGTGGAGACGGTGCCCTCGGGAACCTTGACGATGTCGTCGAGGTTGTCGGAGGTGACCGAGGTGACGACGAACTCGGTGGCCGCCGACGGGGACAGCGGATAGGTGCCCGCGTTCACCGGTACGTCGTTGGCCCACGCCATGTGGATGTCGCCGGTGAGGAAGACCGTGTTGCCGATCGCGTTCGTCCGCAGATGGGCGAGGAGTTCGCGGCGGTCGTCGGTGTAGCCGTCCCACTGGTCGGTGTTGAGGGCGAGGCCCTCCTGCGGCAGGTCCAGCAGCTCGGCGAGCGGCTTCAGCAGACTGGCGGGGAGCGCGCCGAGGGCGAGCGGCGAGATCATCACCGAGGTGCCGACCAGCCGCCAGGTGGTGTCGGACGCCGACAGTCCCGCCTTCAGCCAGTCGAGCTGGGCGCGGCCGGTGAGCGTGCGGTCCGGATCGTCGACCTCGCCGTCGCCGAGCGAGACCTGCTGGGAGCGGAAGGAACGCAGGTCCAGCAGCGAGAGGTCGGCGAGCCTGCCGAAGCGCAGTCGGCGGTAGGTGGTGCCGGCCAGGGCGGGACGCACCGGCATCCACTCGAAGTAGGCCTGCTTGGCCGCGGCCTGACGCGCGGCCCAGGTGCCCTCCGTGCCCTCGGTGTGGTTCTCGGCGCCGCCCGACCAGGCGTCGTTGGCGAACTCGTGGTCGTCCCAGATCGCCACGACCGGCGCCTTGGCGTGCAGCGCCTGGAGGTCGGGGTCGGTCTTGTACGTCGCGTGCCGGACGCGGTAGTCGGCGAGGGTGACGATCTCGTGGGCGGGCGCGTGCGGGCGGACGGTCCTGCCGCGTGTGCCGTACTCGCCGGCGCCGTACTCGTAGATGTAGTCACCGAGGTGCAGCCAGGCGTCCAGGTCGCCGCGGGCCGCGAGATGGCGGTACGCCGAGAAGTGCCCGGCCTCCCAGTTGGAGCAGGAGACCACGCCGAAGCGCAGACCGGTCACCGCGGCGTCGGCGACCGGGGCGGTGCGGGTGCGGGCGACGGGGGAGTCGGTGCCGCCGGCGGAGAAGCGGAACCAGTAGTCGGTGGCCGGCGCCAGGCCGCGGACGTCGGCCTTGACGGTGTGGTCGGAGGCGGCGGTGGCGCGGGTCGAGCCCTTCGCGACGACGGTGCTGAACGACTTGTCCAGGGCGACGGTCCAGCTGACCTCGGTGTCCGGGCCGAGCCCGGAGCCGGGTATCGCCTCCGGCACCGGTGTCACCCGCGTCCACAGCAGGACGCCGTCAGGCAGCGGGTCGCCGGAGGCCACCCCGTGCAGGAAGGCGGGGGCCTGGGCGGTGGCGGCGCGGGCGGGCGGCGCGGCAACGAGCGGCCCCGCCAGGACCGCGCCGGCGGCGGCTGCCTTGACGACCGTACGGCGGCGCGGAGCAAGGGTGTTGGCGCTCACGGAGGCGGAAGCGGTGCTCTCGGATGATCTGTGTCGACTGGTCACAGCCGATCAGGTTACTGACAGGTACACGTGAGAGCGGGCGAACTCGCAAAAGTTCGCCCGCTCTTCAGCACGGAGTCAGCCGGCCGGGGGTCAGGCCTTGAGGGCCTTGTCGATCGCCGCGGTGAACTCGGGGGCCGTCATGGGAGTGCTCTGCCCGTCGGCCCCGGTGACCTTCTTACCGTCCATCATCAGCGTCGGGGTGCCCTGGACGTCGCTGTCGTCGAACTTCTTGGACATCTCCAGCGCCCACCTGTCGTAGGTGCCGTTCTCCACGGCCGTCTGGAACTTCTTGTTGTCCTTCAGTTCCTCGACGGAGTTCGCCACCTTGATCAGGTAGGAGTCGTCCTTGAACTTGTCCTGGCTCTCCTCGGGGTGGAACTCGGCCGAGTAGAGCGCGGCCTTGTAGGCGAGGAACGCCTCGGGGCTGACGTTCAGCGCGGCACCCATGGCGCTCAGGGCGTTCTTGGAGCCCTCGCCGGTCAGGTTGCGGTCCAGGAACGAGGCACCGATGAACTGGACCTTGTACTTGCCGTCCGCGACGTCCTGCTCGATCGTCTTGCCGACGCCCTGCTCGAACGTGGCGCAGATCGGGCAGCGCGGGTCCTCGTACAGCTCCAGGGTCTTCTTCGCGTCGGCCTTGCCGACGACGACGGTCGTGCCGTTCTCGCCGCTGCTGTTGGCCGGCTTGACGAGCTTGGCGTCCTTTGCGGCCTCCCACGCGCTGGGCTGGTTGGCCTGGACGACGGCGTAGCCGATGCCGCCGGCTATCGCCAGGACGCCGACGATCGAGCCGGCGACGATGAGCTGGCGCTTGACCTTGGCCTTCTTGGCCTCGCGCTCGCGCTCGACGCGCAGACGCTCACGGGCCGCCGTCTTCGCCGCCTGGCTGTTCCGCTTGCTCATGGTGATGCTCTCCACAGGGGACGCGCACAGTGTGTGCGGGATGTGTATGGGGGACTACAGATGCTCGGACTGCGGTCGCCGACGCCGGGGCGGAGGGCCGCCTCAGACGAGGGCGGCGGAGCACGGCGGTCCGCGCCGTCCCAGGGAGCGCACGAGGAACCGGTCCACGGCCGCGGTGGTCCGGAGGGCCGGGGGATGCGGCCGACGGGCCTTCGGGGCCCGGTGCACGGTCACCGCGGCGACCGCCAGCAGCAGCGGCCGGAAGGTGCTCGCCGCCATCGCGCCCAGCAGCTGGGCCAGCGCACGCTCGCCGCGGTGCAGCCAGGCGGCGGCGAACAGGCCGACGCCGATGTGCGCGCCGAGCAGCAGCCAGGCGGTGGCGGGGCCGGCCTGGGCGAGCAGGCCGACGAACCGGTCACCGCCGTCGGCCGCGGTGCCGGCCACCCGGGCCAGCGGGGTGCCCACACTGCCGCCGTCGCCGCACAGCAGGTCGAAGCCGACCGAGCGCAGCGGACCCGCGACCGGGCCGCCCATCCGTCCGTAACAGAGGTGCTGCCCGGTGGTGAACACGGTGTCGGCGGCCAGCTCCAGCGGGATCAGCAGCGCGGCGATCCGCCCGAAGGAGCCTGCCCGGCCCGCGAGCGCGTAGGCCAGGACGAACACGGCGGCGGCGATCACCGTCACCGTGTTCAGCGGCAGCGGGGCCCCGGACAGCAGCACGTGCGACGCGGCGCTGAGGGTCACGACCATGGTCGTGAACAGCGCCGCGCGCAGGGCTCTGAGCGGGGCTCCGGGTATGTCCATGATGGGAACGAGTGTGTCACGTGCTCCGGTAAGGGATCCCTAAAGGGTTCCTGTGGGCTGTGTCTCCCCGGGCGGGAGGGAGGTCACAGGCCCGGGATCCTGCCGTTGCGGAACAGGTCCAGGAAGATCTGGTGGTCACGGCGCGCGCGTGCGCCGTAGGTGTGCGCGAAGTCGACCAGCAGGGGTTCCAGCCCGTCCTCGTCGGCCGCGATCGCCGCGTCGATGGCGCGCTCGGTGGAGAACGGCACCAGGGACTCGCCGGAGGTGTCGTCCGCCGCCGCGTGCATCGTGGCCGTGGCCCGGCCGAGGTCGGCGACGACCTGGGCCATCTCCTCCGGCTCGTCGATGTCGCCCCAGTCCAGGTCCACGGCGTACGGCGAGACCTCGGCGACCAGCTGCCCCGCGCCGTCCAGCTCGGTCCAGCCCAGCCACGGGTCGGCGTGCGCCTGCAGAGCACGCTGGGAGATCACCGTGCGGTGGCCCTCGTGCCGGAAGTAGTCCTGGATCGCCCGATCCGTGATGTGCCGGGAGACGGCCGGGGTCTGGGCCTGCTTGATGTAGATCACGACGTCGTTCTCCAGGGCGTCGCTGTGTCCCTCCAGCAGGATGTTGTACGAGGGCAGCCCGGCCGAGCCGATGCCGATGCCGCGGCGGCCCACGACGTCCTTCACGCGGTAGGAGTCCGGGCGGGCCAGCGAGGCGTCCGGCAGCGTCTCCAGGTAGCCGTCGAAGGCGGCGAGGACCTTGTAGCGCGTGGCGGCGTCGAGCTCGACCGCGCCGCCGCCGGAGGCGAAGCGGCGCTCGAAGTCACGGATGACGGTCATCGAGTCCAGCAGCCCGAAACGGGTCAGCGAGCGGGCGTCGCGCAGTGCGTCGAGCAGCGGCCCCTGCGCGGTGTCCAGCGTGAACGGCGGCACCTCGTCGCTCTTCGCTCCGGTCGCCAGCGCGTGGACGCGCTCCCGGTACGCGGCCGTGTAGATCCGCACCAGCTCGGTGATCTGCTCGTCGCTGAGCGCCTTCGCGTAGCCGATCAGCGCCATGGAGGCGGCGAAGCGCTTGAGGTCCCAGGTGAAGGGGCCGACGTAGGCCTCGTCGAAGTCGTTGACGTTGAAGACCAGACGGCCGTTGGAGTCCATGTACGTGCCGAAGTTCTCCGCGTGCAGATCGCCGTGGATCCACACCCGGGACGTCCGGTCGTCCAGGTACGGCCCGCTGTATGTCCTCCCACCGCCCCGCCCGGCGTTCTCGGTGTTCTCGGCGTTCTTGGTGTTCTCGGCGTTCTGATCATGGTAGAAGAGGCACGCCGTGCCCCGGTAGAACGCGAACGCCGAGGCCGCCATCTTCCGGAACTTCACGCGGAACGCGGCCGGGTCGGCGGCCAGGAGCTCGCCGAAGGCGGTGTCGAGAACGGCGAGGATCTCCTCGCCGCGGTGCTCGTCGTTGAGCTGCGGGACCGACATCGCTGAGTGCCTCCTGGTACGGGACGTCCGGGGACGGCTGATCCGCCCCCGTGCCTAACGCTCGGCGCGTCACGGGAGTGCCCGCGCCACTCGCCAGAAGGTACGACGGAGGAGCCCTGGAGTGTCAGTGCCGGGGCATAGACTTCGACGTTGACCACCGAACCGCCCACCTGCCCGTCACCGATCGCCCACCCGTCGCCCGACCACCACCCCTCACCGAGGCGCTCCGCGCCACAGCGCTCATCCTTGGAGGCCGCACCGTGCCGAAGTCGCCCTTCACGCACCTGCACGTCCACACCCAGTACTCGCTGCTGGACGGTGCCGCGCGGCTGAAGGACATGTTCAACGCCTGCAACGAGATGGGCATGAGCCACATCGCCATGTCCGACCACGGCAACCTGCACGGGGCGTACGACTTCTTCCACAGTGCGGAGAAGGCCGGAGTCACTCCGATCATCGGGATCGAGGCGTATGTCGCGCCCGAGTCGCGGCGCACCAAGCGCAAGATCCAGTGGGGCCAGCCGCACCAGAAGCGGGACGACGTCTCCGGTTCCGGCGGTTACACCCACAAGACCATCTGGGCGGTCGACAGCACGGGCCTGCACAACCTCTTCCGGCTCTCCTCCGACGCGTACGCCGAGGGCTGGCTGCAGAAGTGGCCCCGGATGGACAAGGAGAGCATCGCCCAGTGGTCCACCGGGCTCGTCGCCTCCACCGGCTGCCCCTCCGGCGAGGTACAGACCCGACTGCGCCTCGGCCACTTCGACGAGGCGCTCAAGGCGGCCGCCGACTACCAGGACATCTTCGGCAAGGACCGGTACTTCCTGGAGCTGATGGACCACGGCATCGACATCGAGCACCGGGTCCGCGACGGCCTCCTGGAGATCGGCAAGAAGCTCGGCATCCCGCCCCTGGTCACCAACGACTCGCACTACACGTACGCGCACGAGGCGACCGCCCACGACGCGCTGCTGTGCATCCAGACCGGCAAGAACCTCTCCGACCCCGACCGCTTCAGGTTCGACGGCACCGGCTACTACCTCAAGTCCACCGAGGAGATGTACGCCATCGACTCCTCCGACGCCTGGCAGCAGGGCTGCGACAACACCAGGCTGATCGCCGAGATGGTCGACACCACGGGCATGTTCGAGAAGCGCGACCTGATGCCCAAGTTCGACATTCCGGAGGGGTACACCGAGGTCAGCTGGTTCCGCGAGGAGACCATGCGCGGCATGCACCGCCGCTTCCCGGGCGGCATCCCGGACGACCGCATGAAGCAGGTCGAGTACGAGATGGACACCATCATCTCGATGGGCTTCCCCGGGTACTTCCTCGTCGTCGCCGACTTCATCATGTGGGCCAAGAAGCAGGGCATCGCGGTCGGCCCCGGCCGTGGCTCCGCTGCCGGCTCGATCGTCGCCTACGCCCTCGGCATCACCGACCTCGACCCGATCCCGCACGGCCTGATCTTCGAGCGGTTCCTCAACCCCGAGCGCATCTCCATGCCCGACGTCGACATCGACTTCGACGAGCGCAGGCGCGTCGAGGTGATCCGGTACGTGACGGAGAAGTACGGCGCCGACAAGGTCGCCATGATCGGCACCTACGGCAAGATCAAGGCGAAGAACGCCATCAAGGACTCCGCGCGCGTGCTGGGCTACCCGTACGCCATGGGCGACCGGCTCACCAAGGCCATGCCCGCCGACGTCCTCGGCAAGGGCATCGACCTCGACGGCATCACCAACCCCTCGCACCCGCGTTACAACGAGGCCGGCGAGATCCGCGCGATGTACGAGAACGAGCCGGACGTGAAGAAGGTCATCGACACCGCCAAGGGCGTCGAGGGCCTGGTCCGGCAGATGGGCGTGCACGCGGCCGGCGTGATCATGTCCAGCGAGCCCATCGTCGACCACGCCCCGATCTGGGTGCGGCACACCGACGGCGTGACCATCACACAGTGGGACTACCCCCAGTGCGAGTCGCTCGGCCTCCTGAAGATGGACTTCCTGGGCCTGCGCAACCTCACCATCATGGACGACGCCATCAAGATGGTGAAGGCCAACAAGGGCATCGACCTGGAGATGCTCGCCCTGCCGCTGGACGACCCCAAGACCTTCGAACTGCTCTGCCGCGGTGACACCCTCGGTGTCTTCCAGTTCGACGGCGGCCCGATGCGCTCGCTGCTCCGCCAGATGCAGCCCGACAACTTCGAGGACATCTCCGCCGTCTCGGCCCTCTACCGGCCGGGCCCGATGGGCATGAACTCGCACATCAACTACGCGGAGCGCAAGAACGGCCGCCAGGAGATCACGCCGATCCACAAGGAACTGGAGAAGCCGCTCCAGGAGGTGCTGTCGGTCACCTACGGCCTGATCGTCTATCAGGAGCAGGTGCAGAAGGCCGCCCAGATCATCGCGGGCTACTCGCTCGGCGAGGCCGACATCCTCCGCCGCGTGATGGGCAAGAAGAAGCCGGAGGAGCTGGAGAAGAACTTCGTCATCTTCCAGGCCGGCGCCCGCAAGAACGGCTACAGCGACGAAGCCATCCAGGCGCTCTGGGACGTGCTGGTGCCCTTCGCCGGCTACGCCTTCAACAAGGCGCACTCCGCCGCGTACGGACTGGTCTCGTACTGGACCGCCTACCTCAAGGCCAACCACCCCGCCGAGTACATGGCCGCGCTGCTCACCTCGGTCAAGGACGACAAGGACAAGTCGGCCGTCTACCTCAACGAGTGCCGCCGCATGGGCATCAGGGTGCTCCCGCCGAACGTCAACGAGTCCGAGTCGAACTTCGCCGCGCAGGGCGACGACGTGATCCTCTTCGGCCTGTCCGCGGTCCGCAACGTCGGCACCAACGTGGTCGAGTCGATCATCAAGAGCCGCAAGGCCAAGGGGAAGTACACCTCGTTCCCGGACTACCTCGACAAGGTCGAGGCGGTCGTCTGCAACAAGCGGACCACGGAGTCACTGATCAAGGCGGGCGCCTTCGACTCCATGGGGCACACCCGCAAGGGCCTCACGGCCCAGTACGAGCCGATGATCGACAACGTGGTCGCGGTCAAGCGCAAGGAGGCCGAGGGGCAGTTCGACCTCTTCGGCGGCATGGGCGAGCAGGAGACCAGCGAGCCCGGCTTCGGCCTGGACGTCACCTTCACCGACGACGAGTGGGACAAGACCTACCTGCTCGCGCAGGAGCGGGAGATGCTCGGCCTGTACGTCTCCGACCACCCGCTGTTCGGACTGGAGCACGTCCTGTCCGACAAGGCCGACGCGGGCATCTCCCAGCTCACCGGCGGCGACTTCGGCGACGGCGCGGTGGTCACCATCGGCGGCATCATCTCGGGCCTCCAGCGCAAGATGACCAAGCAGGGCAACGCCTGGGCGATCGCCACCGTGGAGGACCTCGCCGGTTCCCTCGAGTGCATGTTCTTCCCCGCGACCTACCAGCTCGTCTCGACCCAACTCGTCGAGGACGCCGTGGTGTTCGTCAAGGGCCGCCTCGACAAGCGTGAGGACGTGCCGCGCCTGGTCGCCATGGAACTCCAGGTGCCCGACCTGTCCAACGCGGGCACCAACGCGCCCGTCGTGCTCACCATCCCGGCCACCAGGGTCACCCCGCCGATGGTCAGCCGCCTCGGCGAGATCCTCGGCCACCACAAGGGCGACAGCGAGGTCCGCATCAGGCTCCAGGGGCCGACGAAGACGACGGTGCTGCGCCTGGACCGGCACCGGGTCAAGCCGGACCCCGCCCTGTTCGGCGATCTCAAGGTCCTCCTCGGCCCGTCCTGCCTGGCGGGCTAGGGCCCCGAGGGCCGGCGCGCGTCGGGTCGGTCGGCCGACGTGTGTGAGGAGATGCCCAAGACGTAAGAGGGGTGCGCCCGGTGACGGGCGCACCCCTCTGCATGTACCGGGGGCGCTCAACGGCCCCTCACGCGGGTGTCAGTTGTGGCCGAAGCGCTTCTGCCGGCCCTTGCGGGCGACGTCGCCGGGAGTGATCTGCGGGCCGTGCTGCTCGGTCTGCGGCTCCGCAGCGGCCGGCTGGGTCGCCTGCTGGGTGCGCGCGGCCGGCTGCTGCTTCCGTTCACGGTTCTTGTTCTTGGCCATGGTGGTGCCTCCTGTGGGGGATCTAGGGGCCAGGGCCGGGACCAGACTCACATAGCCGAATGATGGTCGCATGTCGGATAATTACCGTGTGTGACAGGGCGAGTGGGCGAAGGAAGTGTGGAAACGCCACGCCGAAGATCGAGTTCGGACCGTTAACCCCGGCACGGTCGGGCAGACTCGAAGCAAGCCCGAAGCAAACCTCCCGGAAAGAGGGTGGATCGCGTGGACCGCTGCATCGTCCTGGTGGACGCCGGGTATCTGCTGGGGGCCGCCGCCAGTCTCCTCGCCGGGGAGCCCTCGCGGTCCCGCATCACCGTCGATCACGCCGCCCTCATCCAGGGGTTGCGCGACCGTGCCGAATCCGATACGAGTCAGCCCCTGCTGCGGATCTACTGGTTCGACGGCGCCCCCGACCGCGTGCCGCAGCCCGAGCACCGTCGGCTGCGGGTGATGCCCAGGGTCACCGTTCGACTCGGAGCCCTCACGCGCAGTGACGGCCGTTGGGCGCAGAAGGGCGTGGACGCCGCCATGCACGCCGAGTTGACCGAGCTGGCCCGCAACCGCGCCTGTTCCGACATCGTCCTGGTCACCGGCGACGGCGACCTGCTGCCCGGCATGATGGCGGCCAAGGAGCACGGCGTCGCCGTCCACCTGTGGGCCGTGCAGGCCGCCGACGGCGACTACAACCAGTCCGAGGACCTGGTCGCCGAGGCCGACGAACGCCGGGTGCTGGACCGCGCGTGGATCACCAAGGCGGTGCGGGCCAAGGACTTCTCCGGGGTGTGCGCCCCGCCGCCCCCCGCCCGTCCCGACATCGCCGCGATCCTCTCCGCCCCGCTGCCGGAGTCCGCGCCGGCCGCCGAGCAGCCCGAGCAGGAACCCCCGCATCCGGTCGGCGCCGGGCACAACGGCACCGGCGAGCGGTCGCCCGCCACCAAGGGCGTACCCACCCCCAAGGATCTGGCGGCCCTCCGCGGCCCCAGTGCCCCGCCCTCCCAGCAGCCGCAGTCCGCCACCCTGCGCTGGTCCTCCGACAAGGGCTGGGTCGACCGGTCCGTCACCGAGCCCGGCGACGCCGCCTCGTTGCCGACGCTCGCCCAGCTGACCTCCGCGGAGCAGCGGTGGGCCGACCGCGAGGAGGACATCACCACGGTCGGCGGGGACCCCTTCGAGGTGGGGCAGGTCTTCGCCCGCCGCTGGGTGGACCGGCTCGGGGACCAGAGCGGCATCCAGCGACTGTCCGCCATGTACCCCCGGATCCCGCACCGCGTCGACGGCGAGCTGCTGCGCTACGCCGCCCGCTTCGGCCTGCTCGCCCACAAGGACGACCAGATCGACGAACGCGACCGGTACGCCATCCGCGCGGGCTTCTGGCGCGAGCTGGACCTGCGCACGGGGACGGAGCGCGCCGCGGCCGCGGAGTGACCGGGGGCCCGCCCGGTGTCCGCGCCGCCGCGCGACGGCGGTGGGTCCGGCGGGTGCGGCGGGTTTGTTGTCCTGACGGCGGTTCTGGGGTGGTCGGCCGACCCGGAAGCGGATCCGGGCCGCGGACCCCGTAGTCTCGTCTCTTGTGAGCACGCGCGCGGTACACGCATTCCGGCACGATGGCGACATCGTGTGCGCGGTGCGCGGGCTGACCAAGACGTATCCGGCGGCCCGCGGGCGCCGCGGAGTCCCGGCGACCCCCGAGGTCCGGGCCACCGACGACGTGACGCTCGACGTCCGGCGCGGTGAGATCTTCGGGCTGCTCGGGCCGAACGGGGCCGGCAAGTCCACCCTGGTACGACAGCTCACCGGTCTGATGCGGCCCGACCACGGCAGCGTGCGGATCCTCGGCCACGACATCGTGCGCCACCCCGAGCGCGCCGCGCGGATCCTCGCCTACCTCGGGCAGGAGTCCACCGCGCTCGACGAGCTGACGGTCTCGCTCGCCGTCGAGACCACCGCGCGGTTGCGCGGCCTCGATGCGAAGCGGGCCCGTACGGACCGGGACGCCGTCCTCGACGAACTGGGGCTCGCCCCGATCGCCGGGCGCCCCCTGAAGAAGCTGTCCGGCGGGCAGCGCCGGCTGGCCTGCTTCGCCACCGCGCTGGTGGGGGAGCGGCCGCTGCTCGTGCTCGACGAACCCACCTCCGGGATGGACCCGGTGGCGCGGCGCGCCGTGTGGTCCGCCGTCGACCGGCGCCGGGTCGAGCACGGCACCACCGTGCTGCTGGTCACCCACAACGTCATCGAGGCCGAGACGGTCCTCGACCGGGTCGCCGTCCTCGACCGGGGCCGGGTGATCGCCTGTGACAGCCCGGCCGGGCTGAAGGAGCGGGTCGCGGGCGAGGTACGGGTCGACCTGGTGTGGCGCGAGGCGGCCCCGTTGCACGTGCCCGAGGTGGCCGCGCTCGTGGACCGCGCCGTCGAGTCGGGCCGCCGCTGGACGCTGCGGCTCGCGCCCGAGGAGGCCCGTACGGTCGTCGCCACCGTCACCGGCGGCGCCGCCTTCGCCGCGCTGGACGACTTCACGCTCGCCACGCCCAGTCTGGAGGACGTGTACCTGGCGCTGGGCGGTGCCGTGCGGCAGGGACTGGTGAAGGCGTGAGCGACGGCGGGGCGCTGAGCGCACCGGGCGCCGCATCCGTACGGAACAGGGCGACTGCCGGAGCGGGTGCGAGCGGATCTCCGGCCGAACCTCCGGGGGAACCTCCGTTGGAATGGGAAGGGGAGCAGCGCGACGTGAGTGTCGTACCCGCCGATGTCCTGCCGGGCGGTGCCCTGGCCGCGGAGGAGGCCGTGCCGGAGCCGGCCGTGCTCGGGCCGCGGGCGCGGCTGTGGCCCTCACTGGCGGCCGTGTACCGGGCGCAGCTGTCCCGGGCGCGGGTGGCGCGGATCCCGTTGCTGTTCGTGGCGACCTTCCAGTCCGTCGGGATCATGATCCTGATGCGCGGGGTCGTGGACGGCGGCGGTGAGGCGCGGGCGGTGGTCGCCGGATCGTCCGTCCTGGTCGTCGCCTTCGTCGCGCTCAACCTGCTCGCGCAGTACTTCGGGCAGCTGCGGGCCGGCGGCGGCCTCGACCACTACGCGACCCTGCCCGTCCCGCCGGCGGCGGTGGTGCTGGGGGCCGCCGGCGCCTACGCCTCGTTCACCGTGCCGGGGACCGTGGTGACCGCGGCCTTCGGATGCGTGCTGTTCGGGCTGCCGCTGACACACCTGTGGGTGCTGGCCGCGGTGATCCCGCTCTCGGGAGCCGCGCTCGCCGGGCTGGGGGCCGCGCTGGGGCTGCTCGCACCGCGGGCCGAGTTCGCCACGCTCCTCGGCCAGCTGGGCATGTCGGCGGCACTGCTGCTGGGCGTGCTGCCGGCGGAGCGGATGCCGGAGGCGGTACGCCTGGCCCGGGATCTGCTGCCGTCGACGTACGGCGTCGAGGCCTTCGCGCGGACCTTCGCGCCGCATCCCGACTGGGCCCTGGTCCTGGGCGATCTCGCCGTGTGCGGGGTGGTCGGTGTGCTCTCGCTGGCCGTGGCGACCTGGGCGTACCGCAGGGCCGCTGTCCGGTGACGCGCCGTACAGCCGGGCCTGGCACGATGTCAGAGTGAGCGCACCTCTGACACCACCACCGCCTCCGCACGAACGTTTCCCGCACGGCGGGTGGCAGCCGCCGTCCGCCGGCCAGGTGGCCGCCGCGTCCGCGGACGGGTCCACCGGCCCCGGCCATACCGGGTCCACCGGGTTCGCCGGCCACGGTGGCCACACCGGCTACGGCTGGTACGGACAGGACGGCCCCGGGATGAGGACGGAACTGCGCGAGGCCGCCGTGACCGCGGTGGCGGTGGCGCTCGGCGGGGTGCTGCTCGGCGTGCTGTGGTGGTGGCTGGCGCCGCGCGTGCCGCTGACGGGCGACGTCGTGGGCGACAACTGGGTCGTCTACCTCAAGGACACCGAGGGTGAGCAGGCCATCGGGGTGGACGGGACGTTCACCCTGCTCGCCCTGGGGCTCGGCGCGGTGAGCGCGCTCGCCGTGTTCCTGGTGCGGCGGCGCGGGGGCGTGCCGCTGGTGGTGGCGCTCGGGGTCGGCGGGCTGCTCGGGTCGTTGCTGGCGTGGCGGCTCGGGGTGTGGCTCGGGCCCGCGCAGGACGTCGTCGCCCACGCGAAGGACGTGGGCAAGGGGGTGACGTTCGACGCGCCGCTGAAGCTGAACGCCAAAGGAGCGCTGCTGGCCTGGCCGCTCGCCGGGCTGGTCGTCCACCTGGGCCTGACCGCGCTCTTCGGCCCCCGTGACCCCGACCCCTTCCCGCCGGTGGACCCCTACGTCCCACAGCGGCCGGACGGCGGGGCCCCGGGGGCGTAGTGCCCCAACAGGCACCGTTCGCCCCGTCGCGACGCCCGCACACGCCCCCGAGCTCTCGGCTTTTCCCCGAGTTCTCGGCTCTGCTCCAACAGGGGACCCCATGATCAGGGAGGCACCCCCTTCGCCGCACCGCCCGAAAGCCCGAGTACGTCCAGTACGAGGGCTTCCGGGCGGCACGCCGAGAGCACACGCCCCCGAGTTCTCGGCTTCTTCCCCCTCCGAGTTCTCGGCTTCGCTCGAACAGGGGGACCCCCATGAGCAGGGGGCACCCCCATGACGCCGCTCCTTGACGGGCTGACGTGGCCCGCCGGGGCACCGGCTCCCCGGTGGGCCGGGGCGGGGCGTGCGGGGGCCCGGTTCGGGCGGGGCGCCCGTCGTGGTTCGCGCGGCCCTTCCTGGTGAGCCACTTGCGTTTACGGACGCTCTTCGACGTGACTCGTCTGATCAGCCGAAGAAGTGGGACTCGTCGAGGGCTCAGGCTCGCCCGATCGGGGCGAGTACCGCCGCGGTCAGCTCGGCCAGGTCGCCCGGGGCGAGCTCGACCTCCAAGCCGCGGCGGCCGGCCGAGACACAGATCGTCTCGTGCCGGCCTGCTGAGTCGTCCAGCACCGTGCGGAGCCTCTTGCGCTGGCCCAGGGGCGAGATGCCGCCGCGGACGTAGCCCGTGGTGCGTTCCGCGAGGGCTGGGTCGGCCATCGCGGCCCGCTTGCCGCCGACCGCCGCCGCCAGACCCTTCAGGTCCAGCTGCCCCGCCACCGGGACCACCGCCACCGTCAGCGCGCCGTCGACGTCCGCCACCAGCGTCTTGAAGACGCGGTCCGGGGAGACGCCCATCGCCTCGGCCGCCTCCTCGCCGTAGGACGGGTGCGCGGGGTCGTGGTCGTAGGAGTGGACCGTGAACGGCACCCCCGCCGCGGTGAGTGCCACCGTCGCGGGCGTACCGCCCGGCTGCTGCTTCTTGGACTTCTTCGCCATTCCTGCCCCTGCCCCTGGACCTGCCGCTGCCTCTGTTGCCTCAGTTGAGATTCGTCGGTCCGCGGGTCAGCTCTGCCGCGGGCAACGACGGCAGGTGGCGGATGATGGCCGTCTCCGTGCGCAGGAGCCTCAGCTCGTCGCGGAGCCGGGACGCCGTGTCCGGTGCCTGCAGCAGGCGCTGCTTCGTCGGCGTGTCGAGCATCATCGCGGCGGCGACCAGATACGACACCACCCCCGGCTCGTCCGGCAGTTCCGCGCCGGTCGCCAGCGACCGCTCCCGCGCCCCCGCCAGCCGCTTCTGGTACTGGCGGAACGCCCGCAGCACCCCCTCCGCGAGGGCCCCCGCCTCCTCACCGGGCTCCTCGGCCACCGGTTCCAGCTCGGCCGTCAGGAACGGTCCGGAGGCGTCGACCGACAGCAGGCGCATCCGGGTCGTCCCGGTCGCCAGCACCTCGAAGGTGCCGTCGGGCCGCTCCCGGATCGTGGCCGCGTCGGCCACACAGCCCACCTTGTGGAAGGCCCGCAGCGGGTCCGGACCGAAGCCCGCCGCCGGGCCCCGCTCGGGTACGGCCGTCGGGTCGGGCATGCCGGGGGCGCTCGGGGCGACCTCGTGGCCGTCGCGGATCGTCACGACGACGAACCGGCGTGGCTCGTCCTCGGGGGTCTTCAGAAGCTCGCGCATCATGGCGCGGTAGCGCTCCTCGAAGATGTTGAGCGGAAGCACGAGCCCCGGGAACAGCACCGAGTTCAGGGGGAAGAGCGGGAGCCGGACGGTGGTCACGACGTAAAAGCCTAATGGTCGCCGGAGCGGACCCGGCCGCCCCGTTCACTCCGTGGATGCCCGGAGCCCGGTGTGAAGGCGCCGGAGAGGGTGGCGGCGGGACCGGCGGCCACCGCCGCGTACACGTCCCGGCGCACCTCCAGGAACCGGCCGAGGGGATCGTCCGCGTCCCGGTCCCAGGGCGAGGAGGTGGCGTACGGGCCGGTGAGGCGCAGTTGCTCCAGGGCGTCCGGCCATCGCTCCAGGCGCAGGAGGACGTAGACCAGCAGGTTGCGCAGCTCGGCCGAGCGGGGGTGGGACGCCGGAAGCCGGGCGGACAGGGACGCGGCGCGGTCGGCCGCCGCCTCGAGCCGGGCGCGCGGTACCTCGGGGCCGCAGCCGTCGGTGAGGTAACCGAAGGTCGCCCACAGCGGCAGCGCCTGCGTGAGCGAGCCCTCCGGCGCGTCCTGCGCGGCCTGGTCGGCGAAGTCGAAGCACTCGCGGTGCGCGCCGTGCCAGGAGGACGCCAGGTAGCGCAGGGCCGCCACATGGCAGCCGTAGTGGTGCGGGGCGCGGCGGACCGCCGCCTCCCACAGCTCCTGGAAGTACCGGTGTCCGGCGCGTGCGCCGCGGGCGTGGTCCAGGGCGAGCCGCCACGGCACGGGGTCGCGGTGGTCGGCCCGGGCGGCTGCCGTGATCAGCGGGCTCACCTCGCGCAGCGCTTCGGCGCGCGCCGGTGAGTCCCAGGCGCGGTGCACCGCCCGCTGGGCGTCCACGAGCAGCCCGTCGGGGTCGTGCGGGTCGAGGGCACGCCAGGTGTCCAGCCACTCGGGGCGCGAGAGCGCGAAGGCCGCGAGCTTCCGCACCTTCCGGTCGCGGTGCTCCCAGGCCCCGCTGTGCCGGGTGGCGGCGAGCAGTTCGGCGGCGGGCGTGGGATCGCCGGCGGCGGCCCCGACCAGTGCCGGACCCAGCTCCTCGTCGGGCGCGTCGAGGAGCACCTCGTCGTCGGCGGGCAGCGCAGGGACGATGGGCGAGGCGGTGCCCGTCTTTCCTCGCACCCGGGACACGCGGGTGAACGCATACAGCAGAGCCATGGTGTCGACCATTGAAAGACCGCAGGTCACAGCAGCGCCAGACCCTTCACGGAAGTCGCGGAAAGTTGTACGCCAACCGGTCAAGGCCGGGTAAAAAGCCCCGGGCCCGCCGGGACTGCCGGAGCCGCGGGGAGTGCTGTCGGGACTGCGCCGGGCAGGGCCGGTCAGAGGCGGCGCAGGGTTCGGGTGGCCCCCGCCGCCACCGTGGTGGCGAGGATCCAGCCCAGCAGGATGAACGCCGCCGCGAGCCACTGCCAGCCGCCGCGCAGCTGCCAGAACCCCACCTGGCCCAGATCGATCACCGGCAACAGCAGGTCCAGGGCGAAAAGGGCGGGATTCCACGTCGGATGCTCGCCGTCCTTGATGGGCGGATGGTGCGCGTGTGCGAACGCCAGTGAGCCACCCGCCCACAGCACCGCCATCCACACCGCGGCCCGCCCCGGCCGGTAGCCGTAGGCGACCGTCCAGTCCTGCGCGTAGCCCCACAGCTTGGCCGCCACCGGCAGGCTCTCGCGGCGCCTGCGCTGCTTGGCGAGCAGCACCTCGCGGGCGTCCTCGTCCTCGCCGCCCGCCCGCAGCACGGCGGCCAGCCGCTCGTACGGCTCCGGGGTGTACTCGGCGCTCGCCGCGGCCACCCACTCCAGCCGCTCCGCCAGCGAGAACGGCCCGCGCGGCACGAGGGTCTCGTAGGCGAAGCCGCCCATGTGCAACCGACCGGGCCCCGGCCAGCTGTCCGCCCGGTCCACCAGGTTGACCACCCGCGCTCCCGACAGCGTCACCCGCCCGCGGGCCGGCCGCTCCCCGAGGAACCGCAGCTCCGGCGTCTGCACCCGGCGCAGCGACAGCTCCTGGTCGTCGGTCAGGGTGAACCGGGCCCGCTCGAAGTCGACCGCGTCCCCGAACCGCCCGTCGTCCAGCCGCACCCCGCCCCGGCACTCGAACCGCTGTATCCGCGTCCCGCGCGCCGGTGTCATCCCGCTCCTCGCCTGGGCACCGACCCCGGCGGGCGTCAGGTACAGCGACCGCTCGACGGTCAGCTGGGGCGCGTTCAGCGCGAGCCGGGCGGACGGATTGTCCAGCAGGGCCCCGCGCAGGCTCAGCGAGACACCTATCTGCGCGGTCCGCAGGCTCAGTTCGCCGTGCGACTCCAGCAGCTCGGCCTGGAGGTCCTGGCCGACGGTCATGCCGTCCGCGGCGATCGAGCGGCCGCTGCGGTCGCGGTGCACGATCGCCTGGTTGAGCAGCAGATCCGTACCGATCTGGGCGTCGGTCAGCCGTATGCCGCCCGGGAACCGGCAGCGCGGCAGATGCAGATCGCCCTCCGTCTGCAACCGGGCCGCCTCCAGGCGCGGCACCGAGCAGTCCACCAGCCGCATCGTGGTGAACCGGGCCTCCGGCAGCAGCACGTCCCGCTCGAAGCGGCAGTCGCGCATCTCGACGTACGGCGCCACCGTGCCGCCCGCGAGGTCCAGCACACCGCTGATCCGCACTCCGACCAGCTTCAGTGAGGAGACCCGCCCGGCCAGCGGGGGCGGTCCGTCCAGCAGGAGCCAGCACACGACGCGGGCCCGCACGGTCCGCTCGGGCCCCCACGGGTGCCCTCCGTGCGGATCGTCGACGACGCCGTCCCCGCTGCTCAGGTCGTACACGCTGCCGTTGCGGAAGGCCTGCCACATACCCGCCTCCACGGCGGTCAGGTCGTCCGGCGGCTCCCCGGTGCGCGGCCCCGCCCCCTCGGTCACGTCCTTCACCCTTCCTCGAGTATTTCCTCGGGTGTCTCCTCGGGCTCTTCCCTCGGATACGTGCGAGTTCGTCTCTTCGCGCAACTCGTACAACGGGTCATGCCCACCCGGTGACCTTTCGAACACAGAAAGTAAGGAGGATCTTCTCGGTGTGCACAATGCGTCACCACGAGGGACTCGTATCAGCCACTGGAACGCTCACACGGCGTCGGGCGCGGGTCTGAGAGAATTGACCCCGTGATCTCCCGAATCGATCTGCGCGGCGACGCCCTCCCCGAGGGCCCCGCCCTGCGCGACCTGCTGCCCCGAGCCGACTTCGACGTCGCGGCCGCCCTGGAGAAGGTGCGGCCCATCTGCGAGGACGTGCATCATCGGGGCGACGCGGCGCTGATCGACTTCGCCGAGCGGTTCGACGGCGTGCGTCTGGAGTCCGTCCGGGTACCGGCGCGGGCCCTCGCCGACGCGCTGGAGCAGCTGGACCCGGCCGTGCGCGCGGCCCTCGAGGAGTCCATCCGCCGTGCCCGCCTCGTCCACCGCGCGCAGCGCCGCACCGCCCACACCACCCAGGTCGTGCCCGGCGGCACGGTCACCGAGAAGTGGGTGCCCGTCGACCGCGTGGGCCTGTACGCGCCCGGCGGCCGGTCCGTCTACCCGTCCTCCGTGATCATGAACGTCGTCCCGGCCCAGGAGGCCGGCGTCGAGTCGATCGCCCTGGCCTCGCCGGCCCAGAAGGAGTTCGGCGGCCTGCCGCACCCGACGATCCTCGCCGCGTGCGCGCTGCTCGGCGTCGACGAGGTGTACGCCGCGGGCGGCGCCACCGCCGTCGCGATGTTCGCGTACGGCACCGAGTCCTGCCCGCCCGCCCCCATGGTCACCGGCCCCGGCAACATCTGGGTCGCCGCCGCCAAGCGCTACTTCACCGGCAAGATCGGCATCGACGCCGAGGCCGGCCCGACCGAGATCGCGATCCTCGCCGACGCCACGGCCGACCCGGTGCACGTCGCCTCCGACCTGATCAGCCAGGCCGAGCACGACCCGCTGGCCGCCGCCGTCCTCGTCACCGACTCCGCGGACCTCGCGGACGCAGTGGAGAAGGAACTGGAGCCGCAGGTCAAGGCCACCAAGCACATCGAGGACCGGATCGTCCCGGCGCTCGCCGGTCGGCAGTCCGCGATCGTGCTGGTCGACGGCCTCGACGAGGGCCTGCGCGTGGTCGACGCCTACGGCGCCGAGCACCTGGAGATCCAGACCGCCGACGCCGCCGCGCTCGCCGAACGGGTGCGCAACGCCGGCGCGATCTTCGTCGGCCCCTGGTCCCCCGTCTCCCTGGGCGACTACGCGGCCGGCTCCAACCACGTCCTGCCCACCGGCGGCTGCGCCTGCCACTCCTCGGGCCTGTCCGTCCAGTCCTTCCTGCGCGGCATCCACATCGTCGACTACACCGAGGACGCGCTGGCCGACGTCGCGCACCACGTGGTCACGCTGGCCGAGGCGGAGGACCTGCCCGCGCACGGCGCGGCGATCAAGGCGAGGTTCGGCTGGAAGGTGCCCGAGAGCAAGTGAACGAAACGAACGTCACCATCGACGATCTCCCCGTACGGGACGAGCTGCGCGGCAAGTCTCCCTACGGCGCGCCCCAACTGGACGTCCCCGTACGGCTGAACACCAACGAGAACCCCTACCCGCTGCCCGAGCCGCTCGTCGAGCGGATCGCCGAGCGGGTCCGCGAGGCCGCCCGGCACCTCAACCGCTACCCCGACCGGGACGCGGTCGAGCTGCGCACCAGGCTGGCCGAGTACCTGACGAAGACCGGCTCGCACCCCGTCGACGTCCGGAACGTCTGGGCGGCCAACGGCTCCAACGAGGTCATCCAGCAACTGCTGCAGACCTTCGGCGGGCCCGGCCGCAGGGCGATCGGCTTCGAGCCGTCGTACTCGATGCACGGACTCATCGCGCGCGGCACCGGCACCGAATGGATCTCCGGCCCCCGGGGCGACGACTTCACCGTCGACGTGCCCGCCGCCGAGAAGGCGATCGCCGAACACCGCCCGGACGTCGTCTTCGTCACCACCCCCAACAACCCCACCGGCAACGCGGTCCCGGCCGAGACGGTCCTCGCCCTGTACGAGGCCGCCCAGGCGGCCAAGCCGTCGATGCTGGTCGTGGACGAGGCGTACGTCGAGTTCAGCCACGGCGACTCACTGCTGCCGCTGCTCGAGGGACGCCCGAACCTCGTCGTCTCCCGCACCATGTCGAAGGCGTTCGGCGCGGCCGGCCTGCGCCTCGGCTACCTCGCCGCGCATCCGGCGGTCGTGGACGCCGTGCAGCTCGTCCGGCTGCCCTACCACCTGTCGGCGATCACCCAGGCGACCGCGCTGGCCGCCCTGGAGCACACCGACACGCTGCTGAAGTACGTCGAGCAGCTGAAGCGGGAGCGGGACCGGCTGGTCACCGAACTGCGCGGCCTCGGCTACGACGTGACCGCGTCCGACGCGAACTTCGTCCAGTTCGGCACGTTCGCGGACGCCCACGTGGTCTGGCAGAAGATCCTCGACCGGGGCGTCCTGGTCCGGGACAACGGCGTACCGGGACGGCTGCGGGTCACCGCGGGCACCCCGGCCGAGAACGACGCGTTCCTCGACGCGGCCCGTGAACTGGTCAGTTACGTGGGGGCCACCCCCACACCCCCTAAGGAGCAGAGCGAATGAGCCGCGTAGGACGCGTGCAGCGGACGACGAAGGAGACGTCGGTCCTCGTCGAGATCGACCTCGACGGCACCGGAAAGACGGAGATCTCCACCGGGGTCGGTTTCTACGACCACATGCTCGACCAGATCGGCCGGCACGGTCTGTTCGACCTGACCGTGAAGACCGAGGGCGACCTGCACATCGACTCCCACCACACCATCGAGGACACCGCCCTCGCCCTCGGCGCCGCCTTCAAGCAGGCGCTCGGCGACAAGACGGGCATCTACCGCTTCGGCAACTGCACGGTCCCCCTGGACGAGTCCCTCGCCCAGGTCACCGTCGACCTGTCCGGCCGCCCCTACCTCGTGCACACCGAGCCCGAGAAGATGGCGCCGATGATCGGCGAGTACGACACCACGATGACCCGGCACATCCTGGAGTCCTTCGTCGCCCAGGCCCAGGTCGCCCTGCACGTGCACGTGCCCTACGGGCGCAACGCGCACCACATCGTGGAGTGCCAGTTCAAGGCGCTGGCCCGGGCCCTGCGGTACGCGTCCGAACGCGACCCCCGCGCGGCGGGCATCCTGCCCTCCACGAAGGGCGCCCTGTAAGCATGAACGGCCTGTCCACCGCCCTGATCGTCGTCGGCCTGTTCTTCGTCGGCGGGGTCGTCTCGTTCATCAAGCAGAAGATGCCCAAGGGTGTCGTCGTGGTGCTCGCGATCGGCGCCGCGATGTGTCTCGCCGCCGGCGTCCTGCGGCTGGAGGTGTGACCGTGAGCTCCACCAAGCGGGTCGTCGTCTTCGACTACGGCTTCGGCAACGTCCGCTCCGCCGAACGCGCCCTCGCACGTGCGGGCGCCGACGTGGAGATCACCCGCGACTTCGACACGGCGATGAACGCCGACGGCCTGCTCGTCCCCGGCGTCGGCGCCTTCGCCGCCTGCATGAAGGGCCTCAGGGAGGCCAGGGGCGACTGGATCATCGACCGCCGGCTGGCCGGCGGCCGGCCCGTGATGGGCATCTGCGTCGGCATGCAGATCCTGTTCGCGCGGGGCATCGAACACGGCGTCGAGACCGAGGGCATGGACGAGTGGCCCGGCTCGGTCGAGCCGCTGCGGGCCGACATCGTGCCCCACATGGGCTGGAACACCGTGGACGTGCCGGCCGGCTCCGAGCTGTTCGCCGGCCTGGACGCGGACGCCCGCTTCTACTTCGTGCACTCCTACGCCGTCCACGACTGGACCCTCCCGGCGGACAACCCGGTGATGCGGGCGCCGACGGTCACCTGGTCCACGCACGGCAAACCGTTCGTCGCCGCGGTGGAGAACGGTGCCCTGTGGGCGACGCAGTTCCACCCCGAGAAGTCCGGCGACGCCGGCGCCCAGCTCCTCACCAACTGGATCGGAACCCTGTAGCGACATGGCCAAGCTCGAACTCCTCCCCGCCGTCGACGTCCGCGACGGCCAGGCCGTCCGCCTCGTGCACGGCGAGTCCGGCACCGAGACCTCCTACGGATCCCCCCTGGAGGCCGCGCTCGCCTGGCAGCGCTCGGGTGCCGAGTGGCTGCACCTGGTCGACCTGGACGCCGCGTTCGGCACCGGCGACAACCGCGAGCTGATCGCCGAGGTCGCCCGCGCCATGGACATCAAGGTGGAACTGTCCGGCGGCATCCGCGACGACGCCTCCCTGGCCGCCGCCCTGGCCACCGGCTGCACCCGCGTGAACCTCGGCACCGCCGCCCTGGAGACCCCCGAATGGGTCGCCAAGGTCATCGCCGAGCACGGCGACAAGATCGCCGTCGGCCTCGACGTGCGCGGCACCACCCTCCGCGGACGCGGCTGGACCCGGGACGGCGGCGACCTCTACGAGACGCTGGAGCGCCTCAACAAGGAGGGCTGCGCGCGGTACGTCGTCACCGACATCGCCAAGGACGGCACCCTCCAGGGCCCGAACCTGGAGCTGCTGAAGAACGTCTGCGCCGCCACCGACCGCCCCGTGGTGGCCTCCGGCGGTGTGTCCTCGCTGGACGACCTGCGGGCCATCGCCGAGCTCGTCCCGCTCGGCGTCGAGGGCTCCATCGTGGGTAAGGCCCTGTACGCGAAGGCGTTCACCCTGGAAGAGGCCCTGGAGGCCACGTCGTGAAGAAGGACGCGGTGCGATGACGGCCGAAGCCGTACGGCGCGTGCGGGGCGAGAGCCCCTGGGAGGACTCCTTCGGCTGCGCACGCGCCGTCGCGGCGGGCGACCGCGTCCTGGTGGGCGGCACCACCGCGTTCAAGGGCGACGTGCTGTACGGGGAGGGCGACCCGTACGAACAGGCCAGGGTCGCCTTCGGCACCGCCCTGGAGGCGATCGCCGAGTTCGGGCTCGGCGTCGACTCCGTGATCCGCACGCGCGTGCACATCGCGCACTCGCGGGACATCGACGCGGTGGGCCGCGCCCACAAAGAGCTGTTCGACCCGGTGCGCCCGGTGACCAGCCTCCTGGTGGTGGAGGGCTTCATGGACTCGCGCGTACTGGTGTCGGTCGAAGTGGAAGCATTCCGAGGACAGCAGAGGCACTCGGCGGACATAGAGGAGCACGGTTCATGACCCTGGCGGTCCGAGTCATCCCCTGCCTGGACGTGGACGGCGGCCGGGTCGTCAAGGGCGTCAACTTCCAGAACCTGCGGGACGCGGGCGACCCCGTCGAGATGGCCAAGGTGTACGACACCGAGGGCGCCGACGAACTGACGTTCCTGGACATCACCGCCTCGTCGGGCAACCGCGAGACGACCTACGACGTGGTGCGCCGCACCGCCGAGCAGGTGTTCATCCCACTGACCGTGGGCGGCGGCGTCCGCACCGTCGAGGACGTGGACAAGCTGCTGCGGGCGGGCGCCGACAAGGTCGGCGTCAACACCGCGGCGATCGCCCGCCCGGACCTCATCCGGGAGATCGCCGAACGCTTCGGCCGCCAGGTCCTCGTCCTGTCGGTCGACGCCTGCCGCACCGGGTCCACCGAGTCCGGTGAGCCCGGCGGTTCCTTCGAGGTCACCACGCACGGCGGCCGCCGGGGCACCGGCATCGACGCCGTGGAGTGGGCGCACCGGGCCGCGGAGCTGGGCGCGGGCGAGATCCTGCTCAACTCCATGGATGCGGACGGCACCAAGGACGGCTACGACCTGGAGATGATCGCCGCCGTCCGCAAGCACGTCACCGTGCCGGTGATCGCCTCGGGCGGCGCCGGCCGGCTCACCGACTTCCCGCCCGCGGTCGCCGCGGGCGCCGACGCGGTCCTCGCCGCCTCGGTGTTCCACTTCGGCGACCTGCGCATCGGCCAGGTGAAGCAGACGCTGCGGGAAGCGGGTCACCCGGTCCGGTGACACCCCGCCCCGTAGGGCAGTTGGCCCCGGCCCCATTCAGGGGGCCGGGGC